>JAHFGN010000042.1:0-2610 GCA_023247415.1 Candidatus Omnitrophota bacterium | reverse complement strand
CGATGACAGGACCCGTAAAAATTTCCGGCATAGTACGAGTATATGCCAAGATTACTGCCACGATTACTGTTGTCATCCATAGCATATTATGGTATTATTTTAATCTGCAATATGGGAGGGAACGATGCTGGGAGTGTCGACGAACGTATCCAGGATAGCTTCATCTGTTACGCTCGATATTACTGCCAGGGCCAAGAGGATGGCCAGGGAGGGTATAGATGTGGTCAGTTTCGGGGCGGGTGAACCCGATTTTGACACACCCCCCCATATAAAAAAGGCCGCGATAGACGCCATAAACGAGGGATTTACAAAGTACACCCCTTCAAGCGGCACGCCGGAGTTGAGAGAGGCCATAGTCAGAAAATTCAAGGAGGATAACGGGCTGGATTATAAGATCCAGCAGGTAGTCGTATCGTGCGGCGCGAAGCACTCCCTCTTCAACATCTTTCAGGCCATTCTCAACGAAGGCGATGAAGTGATTATCCCGGCGCCATATTGGGTGAGTTATCCTGAGATGGTAAAATCACAGGGAGCCAGGCCGGTCTATGTCGAAACATCCTGCAAAAATAATTTTAAGGTTACGGCCGAACTCGTAAAATCAAAGGTGACCAAAAAGACCAAGGGCCTGATCCTGAACAGCCCTTCCAATCCCACAGGATGCGTTTATAACGCCGGCGAACTGGAGGAGATCGCCTCACTTGCGGTGAAATACAACTTCTATGTTATAAGCGATGAGATATATGAAAAACTCGTTTACGACGGGAAGGCTCACGTATCGATAGCCTCATTAGGGAGCGATATACGCGACAGGACGTTTGTGGTAAATGGCGTTTCGAAGAGCTACGCCATGACAGGCTGGCGGATAGGGTATGCGGCCGGTCCGTCCAATGTGATGGAGGCCATTGCGAATCTTCAGAGCCACGCGACATCCAATCCGTCTTCGATAAGCCAAAGGGCCGCGCTCGAGGCCTTGTCAGGCAGTCAATCCTGTGTGGAGGAGATGCGTCTGGAATTCGAAAAACGGCGCGATTATATGGTCGAGAGAATAGGCAGGATGCGCCGCATCTCCTGCGTAAAACCGGAAGGCGCGTTTTATCTGTTCTGCGATGTTTCAGGCCTAAAGGCAGCCCCTGCCGAGATTGCCAACCGGCTATTGGACAAAGCAGGTGTCGCCGTTGTTCCCGGAGAGGCCTTCGGCGCCCCTCGTTCGATACGCATGAGCTTCGCTGCCAGTGTTGAAAATATAAAAAAGGGATTAGACAGAATTGAGTGCTGGATAAACAAGCATCGGGACACCAAGCATCGGGACACCCTACCATGAATAGTATAAATGCAAGCCGTAGAGTGTCCCGTAGGCAAGTTGGATGTAGGGTGTCTTAGTTCATGAGGAAGATATGGGAAAGACGATCGCGGAGAAGATATTAAGCAGTCATTCCGGAAAGGACCTGAAGGCCGGAGACATCGCGGTCTGTGATGTCGATTTCTGTTTCGGCCAGGACGGCACCAGCTCCATTATAATAGACAGCTTCAAGAAACTTGGCGTAAAGGGCGTTTTTGATAAGTCGAAATTCTGCATGGTAATCGACCACAGCGCGCCCAGCCCGGAGATCGGGGTATCCCAGATACACAAAAAGATGCGCTGCTTCGCCAGGGAAACAGGCGTTGGTCTATACGATGCCGGCTGCGGCGTCTGCCATCAGTTGATCCCCCGGAATGGGCATGTGACTTGCGGCGATCTGGTGCTCGGCGCGGATTCCCATACCTGCACGTACGGCGCGATAAATGTCTTTTCCACAGGTGTCGGCTCTACGGACTTGGCAATCACGCTCGCAAGCGGGAAGAACTGGTTCAGGGTCCCTGAGACAATCAAGATTATCGTCAAGGGCAAGCTGCTCCGCGGCGTCTATTCCAAGGATATAATATTGCGCATCATAAATGATATGACGGCAAACGGCGCGACCTACAAATCAGTCGAATTCACAGGGGAAGCGATCTCGCGCCTTAGCGTAGACGCGCGCTTCACAATCGCGAATATGGCGGTTGAGATTGGGGCCAAATGCGGTCTTATGGACGCTGACAACAAGGTATTGAAGTGGATTGAGGGGAATATCTCGAAGAGGCCCCCAAGACCTGCCGCATCGGATACAGACGCAAAATATGCCACGGTTAAAGAATACGACATCTCCAAATTATCGCCGCAGATCGCGAAGCCTCATGCCGTAGACAATGTGTCAGCCATCGAGGAGCTTGAGGGGCTGAAGATCGATATGGTCTATCTTGGGACATGCACAAACGGCAGGCTTGAGGACATCGAGATCGCCTGTGAAATACTGCGCGGGAAAAAGGTGCATCCCGATGTTAAATTTATAGTGGCGCCTGCCTCGCGCGAGATCTATCTTGAGGCGCTGCGCAAAGGTTTCGTCGGTCTCCTGACTGATGCGGGATGCGTTATTGTAGGTCCCGGATGCGGCCCGTGCGTGGGGACACATAATGGCGTATTGGCCGACGGCGAGGTTGCCCTGTCCACGGCAAACAGAAATTTTAAAGGCAGGATGGGAAACCCAAACGCGTTCATATATCTGGCAAGCCCCGCGACTGTCGCCGCATCAA
>JAHFGN010000041.1 GCA_023247415.1 Candidatus Omnitrophota bacterium | reverse complement strand
CTACAATCCGGCCAGGATCGCGGCCACATACGAGGCCAACGGCGCGAGCGCGCTCTCGGTGCTTACCGACGAGCGGTTCTTTGAGGGCAGATTGGAGCATATAAAGAAGGTGAAGGAATGCGTTTCGATCCCTGTCCTGCGCAAGGATTTCATTATCGACGAGTATCAGATTTACGAAAGTGCAGCCTCCGCAAGCGACGCGATCCTTCTCATAGCGGAGATATTATCGAAGAATGAGCTCATCCGGTTTTATAATCTGTCAAAAGGGCTTGGCCTGGACGTTCTTGTGGAAGTCCACAATGAAGAGAATGTGGAAAAGGCCCTCGCCGCCAACGCCGATATAATAGGTATAAACAACAGGGACCTCCATACCTTCAAAGTGGAGCTCAACACCGCGCAGCGCCTCATCCGGGGAGTTCCAAAGGAGAAGGTCATAGTGGCGGAGAGCGGGATAAGGACATATGAGGATGTGATGTTCTTAAAAAGCCTTGGCGTGAACGCTGTCTTGATCGGAGAGGCGTTCATGGAATGCGATGATATCGCCGCGAAGATGAGAGAAATAATGAGGCCATGACTAAAATAAAGATATGCGGGATAACGAATAAAGTGGACGCCGTTGAAGCGGCGCGGTCAGGCGTTGATATGCTTGGATTTATATTTTATAAGAAGTCGCCGCGCTTTGTGTCCCAAAAAAGCGCGAGAGATATTATAAACGAGCTCCCTGGCGATATAATGAAGGTGGGGGTATTTGTTGATGAGGAACCCGACGCGGTCTTAAGCCTGGCGCGATCTGCAGGCCTTGACGCGGCCCAGCTTCACGGCGGCGAGACGCCGGAATGCTGCGCGGATCTAAAAGAGAGTTTGAAGGTAATAAAGGCGTTCAGAATCAAGGACAAGAAGGACCTGTCCAGGATAAACGGCTACGACGTTGATTTTTATCTATTGGATACTTATCAGCGCCGTGCAAGAGGCGGGACGGGCAAGACATTTGACTGGGGAATAATATCGGATTTTGAATTCTTGAGGCCGATTATATTATCCGGAGGCCTGAATCCAGGCAACATCCTTGACGCGATAAAGACTATTTCGCCGTTTGGCGTTGATGTCTCAAGCGGCATAGAAGAAAGTCCGGGAAAGAAGGATCTGAAGTTGATGAAGAAGTTCGTCGAGGAGATCAGAAAGGCGGATCTGCATGAAGTTACCAGATAGAAAAGGTTATTTCGGAAGATTCGGCGGGAGGTTTGTTCCGGAGACTCTCATGGCGGCGCTCGAAACCCTCGAAAAAGAATATTTAAAGGCGAAGCGCAGCAGGGCCTTTAAGGAAAAGTTAGGCTATTATCTCCGTGAGTACGCTGGCCGGCCCACGCCTTTATATTACGCGGAGCGCCTCACGCAGAGGCGCAAAGGCGCCAAGATATATCTGAAGCGGGAGGACCTTTTACATACAGGCGCGCACAAGATAAATAATACGCTTGGCCAGGTCCTGCTCGCGGTCAGGATGGGAAGGAGGCGGATAATCGCCGAAACCGGAGCCGGCCAGCACGGAGTCGCGACCGCGACAGTGGCGGCGCTGTTTGGCCTGGAATGCGAGATATTCATGGGTGAGGAGGATATAAAGCGCCAGGCGATAAATGTGTTCAAGATGAAGCTCCTGGGCGCGAAGGTGACGCCTGTGGCGAGCGGTTCGAAGACCCTGAAGGACGCCATGAATGAGGCGATAAGAGACTGGGTCACCAATGTCAGGGACACATATTATGTAATAGGTTCGACAGCAGGCCCTCATCCGTATCCTTTGATTGTCAGGGACCTGCAGTCCGTGATAGGCAAAGAGGCGAAGGCCCAGGTCTTAAGGAAAGAGAGAAGGCTGCCCGACTATCTTGTCGCCTGCGTCGGCGGAGGTTCTAACGCGATGGGGCTATTCCACGCATTCAGAGACACGGCCGTAAAATTCATAGGCGTCGAAGCCGCAGGCCGCGGCCTCGGGACAGGCGCGCATGCCGCGACCCTGTGCAAAGGTTCGATAGGGGTTTTACACGGCTCAAAGAGCTACCTTCTGCAGGATAGAGACGGACAGATCAATGCCGCGCATTCCATTTCAGCCGGCCTGGACTATCCCGGGGTCGGGCCAGAGCACTCCTACTTTAAGGAAACAGGCCGCGCGAAGTACGTTGCAGTCACGGATAGACAGGCGCTCGAGGGATTTAACATCTTGTCGCGATACGAAGGAATTATGCCCGCGCTGGAGTCAGCGCACGCGGTGTATTACGCCTCGGCGCTCGCGAAACGTCTGCCGAAGAATAAGATTATAATTGTCTGCCTCTCCGGCCGCGGAGACAAGGATATTGACATAGTGCGGGGGATTTTATGAACAGGATTGACGCGAAATTCAAGAAGTTGAGGAAGGCGGGCGAGAAGGCGTTTATCGCCTATATAACAGCCGGCGACCCGGCCCTGGGTGTTACTAAAAAGTTGGTGCCCGCGCTGGAAGGCTCCGGTGTTGATATAATTGAGCTTGGTATACCCTTCTCGGACCCTTTGGCTGATGGCCCGACCATTCAGGCGGCATCGCAGAGGGCGCTTAAAAATAAAGTTAATCTGCAGCGTATCTTCAGGCTGGTCAGGTCATTGCGCGAAAAAACCGAAATCCCCATCGCCTTTATGACATATTACAATCCTGTTCTGAAATACGGCCTGGCGCGTTTCATCAGAGACTGCAAAACGAACGGTGTAGACGGTGTGATAGTGCCGGATCTGCCCTTTGAGGAGGCGCGGGACCTTATAAGGTTTTCCAGAAGGGCGGGGGTAGCGACAATAAATTTGGCCACGCCGACGTCTACGCGCAAAAGGATCAAAGGGCTTATTAAGAATTCGACAGGATTTATCTATTATGTATCGCTCACAGGCGTGACAGGCGCAAGGTCGAATCTGCCGGAGGAGATAGCCTCAAAAGTAAGATCAATAAAGTCCATGACTGATAAACCGCTCTGCGTCGGGTTCGGCGTATCTACGCCGGCCCAGGCTGAGGCTATGGCCAGAGTCGCCGATGGCGTTATTGTAGGAAGCGCGATGATCAAGGTGATCGAGGCGAGTCTGGGCAAAGGTGATTTGGTAGATAGGGTTTCAGGATTTGCAAAGAGATTGTCAAAGGCCATTCATGAAGCGTAAGATTACGGCTCAAGGCTCAAGGCTCAAGGCTCAAGGGCCTGTCTATGCGGTGATCCTTGTCGGCGGCAAGGGAAAGCGTCTGCGCCCGCTTTCGACCAACGCGAGGCCAAAGGCGTTTCTCTCGATTACGCAGGACGGCAAGACCATGTTCAGGCTTACGCTTGACAGAATAAAGAAGATAATCCCAGCGAAGAATATAATAGTTGTGGCGAACAGGCTGCACGCGAGTCTGGTAAAAAAAGACTTCCCGAACATTGACAGAGAAAATTTGCTCTTAGAGCCTGTCTCGCGGAATACCGCGCCGGCTGTAACATTCGCGGCCGCGGTTTTGAAAAAGCGGCGCGGCGGCGCGATTATGGTGGTCCTGCCATCCGACCAATATATAGAAGGGGAAGAGATGTATCGCGATTCCATAAAGAGAGGCATAGATTTTTTAAAACATAATCCGTCCGCGCTTTTGGCGTTAGGCATAAGACCAGCTCATCCAGCAACCGGCTTAGGGTATATAAAAGTTAAAAGTTCAAAGTTAAAAGTTCAAAGTTCGAAGCTCAAAGTTCAAAACTTATGTGCCGCTTCGCGGCCTAAAATATACAAGGCGGAGAGGTTTGTTGAAAAACCTAACCTGGCCCTGGCAAGGCAGTTCATCGAGGACGGCGGATATTTATGGAACGCGGGCGCTTTTATATTCGGCGCGGGATCGATATTAAAAGCAATCAGGCGGTTCTCTCCCGAGATATCCAACGGATTGAGCGATCCCGGGAATATAAACTCCGCCTATAAGAGGCTCACCGATATCTCAATAGATTACGCTGTCATGGAGAAGGCGAAAAATATCTATTGCATGGAATGCGGCTATGGATGGAAAGATATGGGAAGCTTCGAGGCCCTGGGAGAGGTCTTAAGGATAGAGGAGCGGGACTTTGTCGCCAAAGACGGCAGATTGGTAAAGATACTGTGAAGATCCTGGGACTGGATGTGGGAAAGAGGCGTATCGGCCTGGCCATAAGCGACGACCTGTCTATAACAGCACAAGGGTTAGAGTCGATCGAATGCGTTGAGCCTTCAAAAGATATTGCCAGGATAGCGAAGATAGCCGAGGAGAACGGCGTAAGCGAAATCGTCATGGGCCTGCCGCTTAATATGAACGGCACCCAGAGCCAGCAGACTAAGGATGTGCTGGATTTTCTGGAGCGCCTCTCGGCGGCCGTAAAAATCCCTGTAAAGACTCAGGATGAGCGCCTGACGAGCGTTCAGGCGGATCGCGCCATGCTTGAGGCGGACCTGTCGCGAAAAAAGAGACGTGCGCTTTCGGATATGGTAGCTGCGCAGTTAATACTCCAGAGCTATCTCGATTCGAGGAAAAGGAGCGATAATGTTTAAGAGTCAGACATTTGACAATGGTTTAAGGGTAGTTACCGCCGAGATGCCGCACATGGAATCTGTATCTCTTGGGGTATGGATCAATGCCGGCGTGCGGAATGAGCAAAAGGCCACAAACGGCATAAGCCATATGCTCGAGCATCTCGTATTCAAAGGCACGAAGAAACGCGACGCCGTAAGGCTGAAGCAGGATATAGAGGGAAGAGGCGGCTCGTTCAACGGCTTCACGGCGGAAGAATTCACCTGCTATCTGGTAAAGGTACTCGCAAAAGACGTGGAGCTGGGCATGGACGTCTTAAGCGACATGGCCCTGAATCCCCTATTAAAGGAATATGATATAGCGAAGGAGAAGCAGGTCATAATAGAAGAGATAAACATGTATCGCGACATGCCGTCTCATTATATACACGAGCTTCTGACAGAGATCCTATGGCCGGATCACCCTCTTGGTCTTCCATTGGCAGGCACAGTTGAATCCGTCAGCTCGATATCGAGAAAAGACCTCGCAGGGTATCAAAGGCTGTTTTATAATCCGGCGAATATGGTTGTCGCGGCCGCGGGGAATGCAGACGCCGGAAAAATTCAGGAGCTGTCAAAAAAATATTTCCGAGCGGAAAAATCCTGCCGGCACCTGCCGAAGCCGGCCGCGGCCTTTAAAACCCAAAGCTCTCCGTCGGCCGCGATCCACTACAAAAAGACAGAGCAGACTCACGTAGCAATAGGCATACATGCCCCCCACAGATTCCATCCCGACAGGTATGTTGTAAGCCTGCTCAACGTCATCCTCGGCGCGAACATGTCTTCCAGATTGTTCCAGGAGGTGCGCGAGAAGAAGGCGCTCTGTTATGAGATAGGCTCGAGCGTCCGTCGTTACCAGGACGCCGCGGCCTTCGTTATAAGCGCGGGCGTCGATTACGATAAGCTCGTTAAATCACTCGAGGTTATATTAGGCGAGCTTAAGAAGATAAAAAAGACGCCGGTAGGCGGCAATGAGCTCACAAGGGCCAAGGAATACTACAAGGGCCAGCTCGCCCTCGCCCTGGAGGATACGATGTCAGCCATGCTCTGGTACGGCGAAAAGACCGCAACGCGGGAAAAAGAATTCGACGTCAGGGAGATCATGAATAAAATAGATTCGATAGACGCCGGAGATATTTCGCGCGTAGCCTCCTCAATCTTCACCGATGAGAACCTTAATCTGGCCGTGATCGGTCCGGTTGAAAAGAAGAAGCGGATCGAGGAGGCGCTGCATATAAGATGAGGGGCTCGATAAGGCTTTTCAATATATTCGGCATCTCCATAAATATACACGTTACCTTCTTTCTTCTGCTTCTCTTATTCCTGGCATCAGGCGTAAGGTCGCTCGTCCTGGTAATAGGCGTATTCTTCATTGTAACGCTGCACGAGCTGTGCCATTCGCTGGTCGCGCGCAGATTTGGCATTGAGGTCAGGGAGATAACGCTCCTTCCCATAGGAGGGCTCGCCTCAATGACCAGGATGCCGGAGAAGCCGAGCCACGAATTTTTTATATCCCTGGCGGGCCCGCTGTCGAATATAGCGCTCCTGGGGATATTCTTCTTTCCGATGCGTCTGATCCTGGGGGATTACGTTTTATTTCACCCGCTCTCTGTCGCGACGTGGCCGCTTACATTCGCGCATATCTACTGGATAAATCTGGCGCTTGCCATATTCAACCTGATCCCGGCATTTCCGATGGACGGAGGCCGGATCCTGCGGGCTGTCCTGTCCCAGCGCATAGGTTATCAGAAGGCGACGAAGATCGCCGTCAATTTCGGCCATATATTCGCGCTCATCTTCGGCTATCTGGGGATCACAAGGATGCATCTCATGCTCATCGCGATAGCGATATTCATCTATATGGCCGCCTCGGGCGAAGAGCTGCAGGTGGATATCAAAGAGACCTTGAAAAAGTTCAGGATTCGTGATATACTACGCCGCGAATTTTTAACTGTCGCTCACGACGCGACGATAGCGCATCTTCTCGAGCTCATATTCCGCAGTCATCAGGAGGATTTTCCTGTTATGGCGTTCGATAGAGCGGTGGGTTTCATCACAAGGCAGGATGTGATAATGAATATGCGCGACGCCGGACGCGACAGCGTCTTAGTCCGGGATGTCATGAGAAAAGACTTTCCGCGGGCCGGCGAAGACGATACGCTTATGAAGGCCAAGGCCTTGATGGAAGAAAAGGATATCAGGGCGCTGCCGGTCTTCAGGGGCGATGTTGTGACGGGTGTGATCACGCTGGAGGATATAAGCAGGGTCTATGCGCTGATTGGCGCGGGAGGCGCGGCGGATGATGGCAAAAAAAATACTTATAGCTCCGAGTATACTGTCGGCGGACTTTTCTAAATTAGGAAAAGAGGTCAGCGACGCGGGGGCCGCTGGCGCTGACTTGATTCATGTTGATGTGATGGACGGAAGGTTCGTCCCGAATATCACAATGGGCCCGCTGGTGGTGAAGGCTATACGCCCTGTCACCGGACTGCCCCTCGATGTTCACCTCATGATTGCTGAGCCTGAAAAATTCATAGGGCCGTTCGTTGACGCGGGCGCGGATATAGTGACATTTCATATCGAGACGTGCAAGGATCCCGAAGGCCTTATAGCCATGATAAGAAAAACCGGAAAGAGGCTTGGAGTTTCGGTTAGGCCTAAGACGCCGCTTTCCGCGTTGGACGATATCCTGGATAAAGTTGACATGGTCCTTGTGATGACTGTTGAGCCTGGATTCGGCGGCCAGTCTTTCATGAAGGACGTCCTGCCAAAGATCAAGAAACTAAGATCCTATTTCACTAAGGATATCGAGGTGGATGGCGGCATAACAATAGAGAATGCGCAAGACGCCGCGGCCGCCGGCGCGAACATCCTCGTTGTCGGCACATCCATCTTCGCCTCCAAGGACTACAAAACAGCGATTAAAAAACTGAAAGGGCTGTAAAGATGGCGGAGATAAAGTTTGGAACGGACGGTTGGCGCGCGATTATAAGCGAGGACTTTACGTTTGAAAATGTAAAGATAGTGGCGCAGGCTGTAGCCGATTACGTAAACAATGAAGATGAGGGGGTTCACAGACGAAAGGAGATTGTCGTAGGATATGACACGCGGTTCCTTTCCGAGGAGTATGCCAGGATATCGGCTTGTGTATTGGCGGCCAACGGGATCAGGGTGATACTCTCTGATAGGGCCTGCCCTACGCCTTCGGTCAGTTACGCCATTAAGGACCGCGGCCTGCGGGGCGGGGTAATGATAACGGCCAGCCACAACCCGCCCAAGTATAACGGTATAAAGTATAAGGCCTATTACGGAGGCTCTGCCGGCGCGGATATAATAGGTAAGATAGAGACGTATCTGAAAAAAGGCCCTGTCAGGGAGGTCTCTTTAGAGAAGGGCCATTCCGAAGACCTCATCAGAGTCGAAAACATAGTCTCGCGCCATCTGAGTTTCGCCAAGAGATACGTTGATCTTAAATTGTTGAGGAATTCCAGGATTAAGGCCCTTACTGATTCGATGTACGGCACCGGCAATGATTATATCGCGAGTCTATTGGCTGGCGGGAAGGCAAGGGTTGAGACAATACACAACCAGAGGAATCCGTATTTCGGAGGCATAAACCCGGAGCCCATCCTGCCAAATCTCGATGAGTTAGCCGCCAGGACAAAAAAGGGGAGATTCGACGCAGGCCTTGCGACTGACGGCGACGCTGACAGGCTTGGTGTTGCCGCTCCAAACGGAACGATATTGACAGGCCACAAGGTGATGACGCTGTTGTTACTGCACCTCCTGGAAGATAGAGGCCTAAAGGGCGAAGTTGTCCAGACCATCTGCGGAACATTCCTGATAAATAAGATATGCGCCAAGTACGGCCTCAAGATGCACGAGACGCCGGTAGGATTCAAATACATCTGCGACCTTATGACAAAGAGGGATATATTAATAGGAGGGGAAGAGACCGGCGGCATAAGTTTTAAGGGGTATATCCCGGAGCGGGACGGCATCTTATCCGGGCTATTGATATTAGAGATGCTGGCCATGAGAAAGAAGAAGCTCGTCGAGATACTCAAATCGATCGATAAGGAATATGGGACATATGAATACCGCAGGATAGATGTCAATTATCCGGATGAGAAGAAAGGCCCCCTCATGGAGCGTCTAAGCCGGAACCCGCCCAGCGGCATATTGGGTAAGAAGGTCATCGAGACAAAGGATTATGACGGGTTCAAATTTATATGCGAAGATGAATCCTGGCTGATCTTGAGATTATCAGGGACAGAGCCGAAATTGAGGATCTACGCCGAGGCCTCGACAGAAAAAAAGGCGCTGGCGATATTGGAGTTTGGGAAAAAGCTGGCTTACTAGCATCGGGACACCCTACCATGAATAGTGTAAATGCAAGCTGTAGGGTGTCTTAGTTCATGAGCCGTGGGTAACATGGAAAAGACATTTATTCGGAATTTCTGCATCATCGCGCATATCGACCACGGAAAGTCGACGCTTGCCGACAGGATATTGGAACTCACCAATACAGTCTCAAGGCGCGAACTCCAGGACCAGATCCTCGACGACATGGACCTGGAGAGGGAGCGCGGGATCACCATAAAGGCCTCATCGGTCAGGATAAGCTACAAGGCCAAAGATAATAATGTTTACGAATTCAATCTCATAGACACCCCAGGCCACGTCGATTTTACATATGAGGTATCAAAATCGATAGCCGCCTGCGAAGGCGCGCTTCTCGTAGTCGATGCCTCGCAGGGGGTTGAGGCCCAGACAGTGACGAACCTGTATCTCGCCATGGAGCATAACCTCGCGATACTGCCTATCATAAATAAGATAGACCTCGCCAACGCCCAGATAGAACGAACGAAGAAGGAGATATGCGATATATTGGGCATCGAGAAGGGCCATATATTGTTGACGAGCGCAAAGCTCGGTAAAGGCATTGATGAGGCGCTGGAGGCGGTGGTTCAGAGGATCCCGCCGCCAAAAGGGGATACGGCCAGCCCTCTTCAGGCGCTGGTATTCGATTCAAAGTTCGACGCCTATAAAGGCGTCGTCATATATTTAAGGCTTATGAACGGCCGTGTGAAGAAGAACGCGCAGATCATCATGATGTCAACCGGAACAGTCTATGAAGTCCAGGAGGTCGGGGTCTTCAGGCCGAAACCCGAGCCTGTAGATGAGCTCACATGCGGGGAAGTAGGCTATATCACGTGTAATATAAGAGACCCAAAAGAGATCTCCATAGGCGATACTGTCACTGACGCCAAGACCCCGGCGCAGGTTCCCCTCAAAGGTTACAAGAAGGTCGTGCCGATGGTTTTCAGCGGCATATATCCTGTGAATTCCAAGGATTTTCCAGCCCTGAAGAGCGCGATGGAAAAATTGAGGCTATCCGACGCGTCCTTTGTATATGAACCTGAGTCGTCAGCGTCTCTGGGGCTGGGTTTTAGATGCGGGTTCCTGGGGCTGCTGCACATGGAGATAATTCAGGAGCGCCTTGAGCGCGAACACGACCTGAACCTCATGGTTACCACGCCCAGCGTTGTCTACAAGGCGCACATGAAGGCGGGCGTTACCATGAATGTCGACAACCCGATAAAGATGCCCAGCTCCCAAGAAGTAGACTGTATGGAGGAGCCGTATGTCAGGGCGTATATAATCTCGCCCAAGGAATATATAGGGGCCATATTAGAGCTGGCCGAGAGCCGAAGGGGCGCATATAAGTCTACGGAGTATCTGGAGGAGTACAGGGTTCAGATAGTCTATGACCTGCCTCTTGCGGAGATACTCGTGGATTTCTATGATAAGATAAAATCCATAACGCGCGGATACGGCTCGCTCAATTACGAGCTTATCGATTATCGCCCGACGGACGTTGTCAGGCTCGATATAATGATAAACGGCGAAAAATGCGATGCGATGTCATCCATAATCTTTAAGGACAGGGCCTACTCAAAAGGCAAGGCGATAGTCGAAAAACTTAAAGAGACGATACCGAGGCACCTGTTTCAGGTCATCCTGCAGGCCGCGATAGGCGGTCAGGTGATAGCAAGAGAGACGATCAAGGCGGTCGGCAAGAATGTGACGGCAAAGTGCTACGGCGGAGATATCACAAGAAAACGCAAGCTGTGGGAGAAGCAGAAGGATGGGAAGAAGAAGATGAAGCAGTTCGGCACAGTCGAGATCCCGCAGGAGGCCTTCTTCGCGGCATTAAAGGTATGAACAAGCATCGGGACACCCTACCATGAATAGTGTAAATGCAAGCTGTAGAGTGTCCCGTTCGGGGGTTACATGCGCTCGAGAGACACATGAATGATAGGATAAAGCGAGAGATACGGGAGTGGTCAGAGTCTATCGCGATAGCGCTGGTCTTAGCGCTCGTCATACGCTCATTTGTTGTCCAGGCGTTCAAGATACCGTCGGGCTCGATGATCCCGACATTTCTCGTCGGAGACAGGATATTCGTCAACAAATTCCTCTACGGCGCGAGGATACCTTTTATTGACATCAGGCTGCCCGCGGTCCGGCAGCCAGAGAGGGGGGATATCATCGTATTCAGGTCCCCGGAGGACAAGAAGAAGGATTTTGTCAAGAGGCTTATCGCCTTAGGGGGCGAAACCGTCGAGATCCGAGACGGAACAATCTATGTGGATGGCAAGGCCGTGACCTACCCGCCGATCGTTAAATCCATATACTACTACAATAGGGGAGATTACGGCCGGGAAGACGAAAAAATTACAGTGCCAAAGGACTCCCTTTATGTGTTAGGCGACAATAGCGCAAGTTCCCGGGACTCCAGATATTGGGGGTTTGTCCCAAAAAAGAACCTTGTCGGCAAGGCGTCCTTTCTATACTGGCCTATACACAGAATCAAGGTGATATCGTAAGATGTTGAACCTGGCGAACAGGATAACGATAGGAAGGATCATACTGATACCTTTCTTCATAGCCGCTATAATATATTCCAGGATGGACATGGCGCTCATACTGTTTTTCCTGGCGATAGCCAGCGACGCGCTCGACGGATACATAGCCAGGTCCCAGAATCAAAAGACGCGGCTTGGCACATTCTTAGACCCCCTTGCGGACAAGATGCTCCTCGTGAGCGCGTTCATCTGTCTGTCCATATTTAAGAATGTGCCTCCGGACCTGCGGTTCCCGCCCTATGTGCCTATAATAGTTATATCAAGAGACGCCCTAATAGTCCTGGGTTCGATCATAATATATGTGTTGGCCGGAGATATAAATATAAAGCCGACCTGGAGCGGCAAGATGACAACATTCTTTCAAATGCTGACCATCGCGAGCGTCCTCGTGCAGTTCAAATATTCCTACATAATCTGGAACACGGCCGTAATCATGACCATAATATCAGGGATAGGCTATCTCTTGATGGGCAGCAGGCTTCTGAACGGCGGTCCGAAATGATCCGTATAGCCGGGCTTTTAATATCGGTCATCGCCGCGTACCTCCTGGGATCCATCCCGACAAGTTTCATACTGACAAGGCTCTTTGCCGGGACTGATATACGCGCGCATGGCAGCGGAAATGTAGGCGCCACAAATGTCTTGAGGGTTGTCGGAAAACTGCCTGCCCTTGCGACATTGATTATCGATATTTCAAAAGGCGTCCTCGCCGTTACCTTACTGGCGCAGGCCTCATATCCCTTTATCAAAGATATAGACTATGAACTGGCGCGGATACTCCTTGGGCTTTCCGCCATTTCCGGGCATATCTGGACAATCTTCTTAAAATTCAAGGGAGGAAAAGGCGTTGCCACGACCATTGGTGTGCTGGCTGTATTAGCGCCGTCAATATTCATCCCGTCTATTCTAGTGTGGCTCGCTGTTTTCGTCGCGACAAACTTTGTCTCAACAGCATCTTTATCGTTTGGCCTTGCCTTGCCGATCTTCGCCTTAATAGAGAGCAAATCCGTATATCTTATAATTTTTTCTGTAACTCTTTGTTTTATAAATAGTTACAAACATAGAGCTAACATACTTAGACTAATAAGAGGGGAGGAGCCTAAAACTTACATATTCAAGTCAAGTTAAGATTTAAAAAAGCTAGTAATACTTCCTTGACACAGCTTGTATCGTCGGGTATACTAATGTTGAGTATGTGAAAGGCTATTTTTTTAGCACAATAATTAAAGTCTTTTAAAAAGTTTTTCGAGAGGTAAAAATGCGAGAGATAATATTCAAAAACCTAACATCTGAGGATTTGAAGAAGAAGGATATTTTCGTCCGGGAGGTCTGCGAGGAGAACGGTGTTGTCACGAGGACCGAGCGCAGATATTTTTATTTTATAAAGGATATCTCTAAAATTAAAGAAGGCGAAGACGCCAATAACTGGGCGATGGGCGAGAACAGGTCCCAGGAAGCGAAAACCAGACATTTCCATATCTTGAAGGAACACAACGATGAGCTTGGGGAGGAGAGGCTCATCTGCAAAGTCGCAGGAACGTTCTATGCAGTCATAGGCAGGGAGGTCTATACCATAGCGTTCCTGCACTCCTTCAAGGTAGCATTGATGAAGACGACACTGTTAAACTAATGCTAATATAATGGAGGTGAGTATGCCGCACCTGACTACCAGAAGGCTCCCGAACATCGTCGGGAAAAAGCTCATGAGATTTTTCATGTATAAGAAGGCCAAAAAGCTGTGCTCGACCATAAGTCGGGACATGGCATTTTTTGAGGCAAGATTTCTGCGAGAGAGGGCCCACGCGTAAAACATAAATGGGGACAGGCTGCTTTTTCTTCCATTTCTATTGCGGAAAAAGCAGCCTGTCCCCATTTTTCCGCCCCATTTTTCCGCCAGGGACTGGAAGACACATCATACCCCCTCATAGCCTGATTAGCAATCTTTTTATCAAGTAAATCGTCTAAATCAACCGGTGGCAGCATAAGAGCCTCTTTTGTTAGATCAGGACGTTTTT
>JAHFGN010000040.1 GCA_023247415.1 Candidatus Omnitrophota bacterium | reverse complement strand
GCGCAGGGCAACGGCATTCTCATAAGTCCTTTCATCGCCCATTACGCCCACAGATTTTATAGGAAGCAGGACAGCGAAGGCCTGCCAGATCTTGCCGTAAAGCCCCTTTTCTATTATCGCGCTTATAAATCTATCGTCGACTTCCCGCAATATATCACACCGCTCTTTAGTAACCTCGCCGATAATCCTTACAGCGAGACCCGGCCCGGGAAACGGATGCCGGCTGAGCACTTCCTGGGGTATCTTCAGTTCCGCGCCAAGCCTTCTGACCTCGTCCTTGAATAGATATTTCAGCGGTTCGATAAGCTTGAAGCGCATCTTCGAAGGCAGCCCCCCGACATTGTGGTGCGTCTTTATGGTAGCGCTTGGGCCTCCGAACGCCGAGCGGGACTCTATCAGGTCAGGGTAGAGCGTGCCCTGAGCCAGAAATTTCACGCCTCCCAGCCTCTTCGCCTCGCGCTCAAATATCTTTATGAACGTCCTGCCTATAATTTTACGCTTTTTTTCAGGATCCGCCACTCCCCGCAATGCCGCTAAAAATTCTCCGCTCGCGTTGACACAACGCAGATTTATCCTGAAATGCCTCTGAAAGACCTCTCTTACCCTCACCGCCTCATTTTTTCGCAGCAGGCCGTTATCCACAAATATACATATAAGCTTATGGCCGATGGCCTTATTGATGAGGACCGCGGTGACTGATGAGTCAACACCTCCGGAGAGACCCAGGGCTACCTTATCGGCGCCAACACTTTTTTGTATCTCGGCTATCGACTCCTTTACAAAAGACCTCATGGACCAGTCGCTTCTTGTCAGGCATATATCTTTGACAAAATTCCGTATAATGACCTTGCCGTATTTCGTGTGCGCCACCTCAGGGTGGAACTGGACGCCGAAGAGTCTTTTGCGAAAGTCAGCGAACGCCGCTACGGAAGTATTCTTTGAGAACGCGATACGCTTAAAAGACGGCGGCATCCGTTTTATCTTATCCCCGTGGCTCATCCACGATACGCTCTCGCGCGGGACGTTCCCAAGCAGCATCTTATGACTTGTGACTGTCAGCCAGGCGCGTCCGTATTCCCTCGATCTGGACCTGGCTACCTCCCCTCCCAGAAGTTTTGTCATAAGCTGCATCCCGTAGCATATGCCGAGTACAGGGATACCCAAAGAAAATATTCTGGAATCGCAGACAGGAGCGCCTTTCACGTAGACGCTGGCCGGCCCGCCGGATAAAATTATGCCTTTTATCTTTTCCTTGTCGATCGAAGAGGCGCGTATGTCCGGCGGCACGATCTCGCAAAAGACCCCTTCTTCTCTTACCTTGCGCGCTATGAGCTGGTTGTACTGCGAACCGAAATCTATGATGAGTATAGATTCTCTCGTCATCTGGAATTGGAATTTATCTTTTCGAGGGATTTTTTGGAGGGCGGTTTATATATCCTGGTGGGATATTTTCCCGTAAAACATGCCGTGCAAAATTCCTCTCTCGGGAGAAGCATGGAATTCAGCATTCCGTCAAGGCTTAAATATTTCAGGCTGTCTACGCCTATGAACTTCCCGATATCCTCAACAGTATGGCTTGACGCGATCAGCTCTTTCTTCGTCGAGAAATCTATCCCGTAATAGCAGGGAGATATCAAGGGCGGGCAGCTTATCCTCATATGGATCTGGCTTGCGCCAGCCTCCCTCAATGCTCTCACCCTGCCCCGTGACGTGGTCCCCCTCACTATCGAATCCTCCACGACGACAACGCGCTTCCCCTTCAAGACATCTTTGATCGGATTTAATTTTACCCTCACCCTAAAATCCCTGACAAACTGCGAGGGCTGGATGAATGTCCTGCCTACATAGTGATTCCTTATGAACCCCATCTCCAGCGGTATGCCGGATTCTTCAGCATATCCCAATGAGGCGTAGACGCCTGAATCCGGAATTGGAAGGACTATATCGGCGTCTACCGGATGCTCCTTCGCGAGGGCCCTGCCAAGATTTTTTCTTGTCAGATAAACGCTCTTTGTGAATATCCGGCTGTCCGGGCGGGCAAAGTATATGTTTTCGAATATGCAGAACGAATGTTTCGCGCCATCGGCCTGCTTCAGGGTACGCAAGCCGTCTTTATCTATGATGAGTATCTCCCCGGGCTCCACATCCCGGACGTATTCAGCCTGGATTATATCAAGGGCGCATGTCTCGCTTGTTACTATAGTAGCATCGCCCAATCTTCCGATGCAGAGAGGCCTGAATCCTCGCGGATCCCTCACCGCGAATATTCCGTCATTCGTCATGAATACGAAAGAATAAGCCCCTTCGAGTCTTGAGATAGAGGATAAAATGGCGTCGCTGTAAGACTCGTCGCTTTTTACCAGAAGATGTACGACCAGCTCGGAATCCGTCGTTGTTTGAAGGATAGAGCCGTTCCTCTCGAGCTCATTGCGCAGATCAACGGAATTTGTCAGGTTTCCGTTATGCGCGACAGCGACGAATCCCTTTCGGTGGTTAATCTGGAAAGGCTGGGCGTTCTTGAGGACGCTTGAGCCTGTGGTAGAGTATCTCACATGGCCTATCGCCATATGGCCGCGTAATTTTGAGAGCGTCTTGTCGTCGAAAACGCGGCCGACCAACCCCATCCCTTTATGGGCGCGGACTCCTCTCGAGTCGAAACTGACTATTCCGGCTGACTCTTCGCCGCGGTGCTGGAGCGCGTAGAGCGCCAGATATGTAAGCCGCGCGGCGTCTCTGTGCCCGAATATTCCAAATATGCCGCAATATTCTTTCTTCATCATTTCACCAGCTTGTGATATTCCTGCAGCGACTTTACAGTCGCGTTGGGTCTCTTGATCAAGTTCTCGACGCCGTTCACAGTTGCCTGAGCGCCGGAGACTGTGGTGATGAGCGGGATGCGGTAAGAAATAGCCAAAGCCCTCATCATGGCGTCATCCGCTTTAGAAGTTTTTCCACTGGGTGTGTTTATGATCAGGTCGACTTTCGCGTCTTTCATTAAATCCAATATATTAGGCCTTGACTCATAAATCTTTGGCAGGACCTCAACTTCTATATCGTTGTTCTTGAGTGCGTCGGCTGTCCCTGAAGTGGCCATAATCTTGAACTTTAAATCAGCCAGCTTCTTCGCGATGAATACGATATTCCTTTTATCCTGATTCTTCACGCTTATGAAGACGGTCCCCTTTGTAGGGAGCCTCTGACCGGCCGCGATCTGGCTCTTCGCGTAGGCCAAGCCGAATGTCAAGTCTATACCCATGACCTCGCCCGTAGACTTCATCTCAGGCCCGAGTATCGCGTCAACGCCCGGAAATCTGTTGAATGGAAAGACTGATTCCTTGACAGCGACGAAGCCGATATCTTTTTGTCTTGTGAACCCGAGTTCATCTAATGTCTTTCCAAGCATTATCTTGGTGGCCAGCTTCGCGAGCGGCACCCCGATCGCCTTGCTGACAAAGGGGACTGTCCTGGATGCCCTCGGGTTTACCTCAAGCACGTAGACGATATTGTTCTTCACCGCATATTGGACATTCATGAGGCCTTTTACATCCAGTTCTTTCGCCATCGCGTATGTGTTCTTCTTTATAATTTCGATTGTGTCTTTGCCTAAGGTATGAGGCGGAAGGACCATGGCGCTGTCGCCTGAATGTATGCCAGCCTCTTCGATATGCTCCAGAATTCCGCCGATGACGCAGCGTTTTCCGTCCGCGATGGCATCTACGTCGACTTCTATGGCGTCTTCTAAGAACTTATCTATAAGTATGGGATGTTCCGGCGATGCCTCCTGGGCCTTTGCCATGTAGTCATTTAAACCCTGTTCATCGTAGACTATCTCCATGGCCCTGCCGCCAAGGACATAGGAAGGCCTCACAACCACCGGGTATCCTATTTTTCCGGCCGCGCCCCTTGCCTCTTCTACTGAAGTCGCTGTCCCGTTGTCAGGCTGGATAAGCTTCAATTTTTTGAGCATCTGCTGAAATCGTTTTCTGTCTTCCGCTATATCGATGGAGTCCGGGCTTGTGCCAAGGATCCTGACTCCCGCTTTTTCCAACGGGACAGATATATTGAGCGGCGTCTGGCCGCCAAACTGCACAATCAGGCCGATAGGCTTCTCCAGGTCCACGATATTGAGGACATCCTCAACCGTAAGAGGCTCAAAGTACAATCGATCGGAAGTATCATAGTCCGTCGAGACTGTCTCCGGGTTGCAGTTTATCATTATGCTTTCAACGCCTTCCTCTTTCAGGGCGTAGGATGCGTGGCAGCAGCAGTAGTCGAACTCTATCCCCTGCCCTATCCGGTTTGGCCCGCCGCCAAGGATAATTACTTTACGAGCATCGGGACGCCCTGCCATGATTAGTGATTGGTCCGGCTGCAGGGTGTCCCGTTCAGGCGCAGGGCGTCCCGATGATAGTACCCCATCATACGTCGAGTAATAATAAGGCGTATGCGCCTGGAACTCCGCGGCGCACGTGTCCACCAATTTGAAGTCTGGTTTCAGGTCAAGAGATTTGCGCAAGCGCCGTATTTCGTCTTCAGTCCTGGATGTCATCTTCGCGATCTGAACGTCGCTAAAACCAAACTCCTTTACCCTGGATAATAAGTCAGCCTTGAGGTCATCTTTATGCGCGGCTGTATCTTTTTCCAACTCAATTATCTCCTTGATATTGCGCAGGAACCACCTGTCGATCTTCGTCAATTCGTAGATCTTATCAATATCCATTCCTGCCCTTATCGCGTCGCCGATGTAGAATATCCGCTCGGCATTCGGCGTTCTCAGCTTCTGATGGATGAAATCAGCGGCCACAGCGCCATTGGGCGAGATGGTCTCCAGGCCAAACTTTTTAATCTCCAATGAGCGCAGGCCTTTCTGCAGGGCCTCTTTGAAGGTCCTGCCTATCGACATCGCCTCTCCGACGGATTTCATCGAAATCGTCAAGGTCGGGTCCGCCGCGGGAAATTTCTCGAAGGTAAAACGCGGTATCTTCACTACGCAGTAATCTATCGCCGGCTCAAAACACGCGGGTGTCTGTCTTGTTATATCGTTGGGTATCTCATCCAATGTGTAGCCGACAGCCAATTTCGCGGCAATTTTAGCGATCGGGAAGCCTGTCGCCTTTGACGCAAGAGCGGAGCTTCTCGATACCCTGGGATTCATCTCGATGATCACCATGCGGCCTGTATCCGGATGGATGGCGAATTGTATGTTTGAACCGCCTGTCTCAACGCCTATCGCGCGTATACAGGCGATCGCGGCATCCCTCATCTTCTGGTATTCCCTGTCGGTCAATGTCTGGGCTGGCGCGACCGTTATGCTGTCGCCGGTGTGCACGCCCATCGGGTCAAAATTCTCGATGGAGCATATGATCACAACGTTATCCTTTAGGTCCCGCATCACCTCCAGTTCAAACTCCTTCCATCCGATCACAGACTCCTCTATCAATATCTCGCAAATCATGCTCGATTCAAGGCCTATCTTCGCGAGCTCCCTGAATTCCTCTATGTTGTAGGCAGCGCTGCCGCCGGTGCCCCCGAGAGTAAAGCTTGGGCGTATAATAACGGGAAAGCCTATCTTGGCCGCGACAGCGCATGCCTGGCTCAGATTACGCGCCTTATCGCTTCGAGGAAGGTCCAGGCCTATCTTCAGCATCGTCTCCTTAAAGAGCATCCTGTCCTCAGCCTTCTTTATCGCCTTTATGTTCGCGCCGATCGTCTCTACTTTATACTTCCTGAGGACGCCCGAGTTTTCCAGTCCGACAGCCGTATTGAGCGCTGTCTGGCCGCCAAGGGTTGGAAGCAGGACATCCGGCCTCTCCCTGGCTATTATCTTTGTCAGCACGTCCACTGTTATGGGCTCGATGTATGTCTTATCCGCCATCTCCGGGTCTGTCATAATAGTGGCAGGATTAGAATTTACGAGGATGACTGTATAGCCTTCCTGAGCCAATACCTTACATGCCTGCGAGCCGGAATAATCGAACTCGCAGGCTTGGCCGATCGCTATAGGGCCTGAGCCTATGATCAATATTTTTTTGATATCTTTTCTTTTAGGCATACAATTGAAAAACTCTAAACTCTAAATTCTAAACAAATCCGAAACTCGAAATCCAAAACCAATGTGTTTCGCTTTTTAGGGTTTCGAGTTTGTTTAGAATTTCGAATTTAGGATTTAAGGTCATTTCATCATCCCCACAAATTTATCAAACAGGTACCGCGCGTCGTGCGGGCCGGGAGATGCCTCCGGGTGGAACTGCACGGAGAATATCGGCAGTTTCTTATGCCTCATCCCCTCGAGCGTATTGTCATTCAGGTTCATATGTGTAAGCTCTATATCCTTCTTATCCAGGGAATCTATATCCACGCAGAATCCATGGTTCTGGACTGTAATATGCACCCTGCCGGTCTTCAAATCCTTTACCGGGTGGTTGCCCCCATGGTGGCCGAACTTCAGCTTATATGTCTTTCCTCCAAACGCCTGGCCAAGTATCTGATGGCCGAGGCATATACCGAATATGGGCAGCCTGCCCATCAGGTCTTTAACGGTCTTGACAACATAATCCAGCGCCGCTGGATCGCCGGGTCCGTTCGACAGGAGTATACCGTCCGGCTTCATCTCTAATATCTCTTTGGAGGTTGTTGCCGCAGGCACGACTGTAACCTTGCATCCCCTCAAAGCCAACTCACGCAGGGAATTGAACTTGACGCCGCAGTCCAATACTATGACCTTGTATCCGCCGGCCTTGCTCCACTCATATGGTTTTGCGGCGGTGACGTCTTTTACCAGGTCGCGGCCGATCAGGCCGGGAGACTCTTTTGCCTTCTTCACCAGATCCTTCTCGTCCTGGTCCAGAGTTGACAGAACAGCGTTCATGGCGCCGGCCTGTCTTATGCGAAGGGTGAGACTGCGGGTATCTATATCCTCGATCCCGGGTATGCCATTTTGCGTTAGGTAGTCGCCCAATGATTTGCGCGAACGCCAATTGGAAGCGATCTTGCTGCACTCTTTTACGATAAAACCCTCGACAAACGGTTGTCTGGACTCTGCATCCTCATCGTTTACGCCGTAGTTGCCTATCAGGGGATAGGTCATCGTTACCATCTGCCCTTTATAGGACGGGTCAGTCAGTATCTCCTGATAGCCTGTCATGCTCGTGTTGAATACGACCTCGCCGGATCTCTGGGCTTCAGCGCCAAAGGCCCTTCCCCTAAAGATGGTCCCGTCCTCTAACGCGAGTATGGCTGTTTTTTGAGCGCTCATCTTTTTATCAATAACGCGGCCTTTATAAAATCTCTGAATAGAGGGTGCACATTGTCAGGCTTGGACTTGAATTCAGGGTGATACTGGACAGCGAGAAAGAAGGGATGCCCCACAACCTCGACTATCTCAACGAGATCCTTCTTCGCGTATATGCCGGAGAATGTCATGCCGGCATCTGCCAATAATTTTCTGAATTTATTGTTGAACTCATATCTGTGACGGTGGCGTTCCATGATGCGGCCTTTTTTGTATACCTTGTATGCGAGCGTGCCTTTCTTTATTTCGCACGGATATACCCCGAGCCGCATCGTGCCGCCCAAGTCCTTTATCTTCTTCTGTTCTTCCAGCAGGCTTATAATGGGGTGCTTGGTTTTTTGTCTAAACTCGGTCGAATTCGCCTCTTTAAGGCCGCAGACATTCCTCGCGAATTCGATGACGGCGCACTGCATCCCGAGGCATAAGCCTAAAAATGGTACGGCGTTTTCGCGCGCGTAACGGATGGCGGCGATTTTGCCTTCTATGCCGCGATAGCCGAAACCGCCGGGTATGAGCAGCCCCGATACGTCCTTCAAAAATTTTGCCGGACCGAACCGTTCTATATCCTCTGAATCCACCTTTCTGATATCCACCTTCGCGTCATTATATATCCCGGCGTGGTTCAAGGCCTCATATATGGATTTATAGGCATCCTGGAGCGCGATATATTTTCCTACGAGCGCGATCAGCACTTTATGTTTAGGCCTGATCGCCTTTTCTACAATATCCTTTTTCCAGTCTTTAAGATCGGTAGATTTATAACTTAAGCCGAAGTGCTTGAGGATTATCTTGTCGAGACCCTGCCCTTTGAACACCAGGGGTATCTGATAGATCGATTCGACGTCCCTGGCCTCGATAACGGAATCCTTGGACACGTTGCAGAATAACGATATCTTCTCTTTTATTTCGTCCGAGAGAGGCTTTTCTGTGCGGCATATCAGTATATCTGGCTGAATTCCTATCTCGCGCAGTTTTCCAACACTGTGCTGCGTAGGCTTGGTCTTTATCTCGTCAGCAGATCTTACATATGGTATGAGCGTCACGTGGACATATAGGACATTCTCAAAACCCATATCGAGCCTGAACTGGCGGACCGCCTCAAGGAACGGCAGACTCTCTATATCGCCTACGGTCCCGCCGATCTCTACAAGGACGATCTCGGCGTCCGAGACATGCGCCCCCTTCCTGATCCTATCTTTTATCTCGTTTGTGATGTGCGGTATAACCTGGATCGTCTTGCCCAGGTAGTCTCCGCGCCGCTCTTTTGAGATCACGGAGTTATAGACCTGTCCGCTCGTCACGTTGTTGAATTTGGTTATTACGGCCTTTGTGAAGCGCTCGTAGTGGCCAAGGTCCAGATCTGTTTCAGCCCCGTCATCCGTGACATACACCTCGCCGTGCTGATACGGGTTCATCGTGCCCGGGTCAACGTTTATGTAAGGATCGAGTTTTATCAGCGTTACCTTCATCCCCCGAGACTCCATTATCTTTCCGATGGATGCTGACGTGATTCCCTTGCCCAGACTCGAAATAACACCGCCGGTTATAAATATATATTTTGTCATTTTCACCTTCTTCCAAAATGAAAAGGGCGTTTTCCTCAGCCGATAATCTCAGCCTCCAAACGCCTTTATCGAATTTAATAGCTCCACTATAACCTTAAACTCCCGATGCCCTTAATATATCATATTTTGATATAATGTCAATTAAAAATGGGGACAGGCTGCTTTTTCTGGCTGCATGGTATATGGAAAAAGTGAGCCTGCCCCATTTTTCCTAAGATGACCGTGATGATACCCACTTTATCCGGCTGCAGATTTTGTCTTTCAATAGTTCCTCCAATGATATCGGAAGCTTGAATGACCAGTTTTTGGCGTTTTTTGTCCCAGGCGTATTTATCCGGTATTTGTAAGGGGCGCCTTTAAAGGCGCCTGTCAGGAATAGCAGATCTATAATTGTATTGATGGCGAAGATAGAGTTGGAGTCAGAAGTTATCCTTAAGGCCTTCTCTATGAGATCCCTGTTTGCGTCCTCTTGCATGGGGCCGGCCATTTTTAACTTCTTCCAGAGCTTCTCCTTCTCGTAGAATGTGTTCTCGTAAAGCGCTGCAAAATCCAGTATGTCCTGTTTATTTCTTCCCAAGATCGATGCAAGTATGTCGGCGGAGCCGATTGTATCCAGCCAGCGCAGTCTGCCGTGTTTCGACAGTTTTGGGTTGAAGAGCCTATTGCTGACGCTCGCGAAGTCTATGCCTCGCGAGGCGCACATCCGCTTGAACAGGTCCTCATCGACAGTCCCTGCCTCATACTTCCACCAGGCAGGCCAGTTGGTAGTATCGTGCGTGGATAACATCGCGACAGAGAGCCGACGGTATTCTTTGGGTTCTAAAAAATCGTGTCTTACATTCCAATCCTTGACCCAGCGCTGGACGTCGTTGCCCGGTATCCCAAGTTCTTCCAATACCTTTGGACAACACCCCGGTATGATCCCGAGGTCTTCAGCGCATATCAGCATTTTTGTATTTTCGACTATCACGGACAATATGCGCCTGCCATGGTCTTCCCACTGATTCTCGTCCCGCGGGTCGAAGAGGCCGTTTAGGCCCTTATTCTCCAGCGGTTCATTATACGGAATGGACCATATGCGGAACAGACCGACGACGTGATCTATGCGCAGCATGTCATAAAAATTCTCGGCGTATTTGAGTTTTTCTTTCAAATATCTGTATCCGTCGCGGGCTATCACCTCCCAGTTGTAAGTCGGCATCCCCCATCTCTGGCCTTTGGCGCAGTAGGCATCAGGGGGCGCGCCTGCGGCGAATTCGAGCTTGAAAAATTCTCTGTGGGCCCAGACATCAGCGCTGTCTCGCGAGACTAAAACAGGCAGGTCGCCTTTTAAAAAGACTCCTCGCGACTTGGCATATCTCTTCGCCTCTTTGAATTGCTCATGCAGCTGCCACTGCAGCCACATCTGGAAACGAATTTCATCGGCATGCGTCCTTTGGAAATCCTTCAACGCAGCCGCGTCGCGTCCTTTATAGGGCTTAGGCCATTCATACCACGGTCTGTTGCGCTGGCTCCTCTTTATAACTTTATAAAGCGCGAAGTCGCTGATCCAATAGGAATTGTCCTCGACGAAATGCTTAAACTCTTTTGAATAGACGCGCTTCCTGCCTGCCTGATGAAGATAGGAAGGCTCCAGCGCAAATGAACTCAATGCGTCATATGGGCATCGGTGCGAACCGACCGCGTTCATAGGCAGGAGCTGGAGGATGGAATTTCCTGTCTTTTTACACCAGTCGATCAGGAGCTTTAGATCTTCGAGACAGCCTGTCCGCGCGCTATTTTTTGGATAGACCAAAAATAGCGGCGCTAACACGCCGGCTCGTCTCCGCGTCCCTGTTTTATTCCAATTATTTCGCATTTCGGTATGCTAATACAAAGATAACAACAAGGCTGAATAGAAAAAAGTTGATTATACTGAAGACCTTCCACACCAGATCTTTCGATGTGAATGCGGACGGCGCCATGAGCGCAAGGCACGTCCATACGCCCAATACCCAGTAGATGCTTAAATCCCTGGATGATCTCCTGCGCACTATCCGCACGATAAGCGGTATATTCCACAAAGGCAGTATTATCGCCGCCACAAGGGCTATCTTATTTAACACTTAGCCTCCTTAAGGCATCCCGGATAAGTTTCTTATTCTGCGGCTGGTAATATTGGATGAGGGCCCTCTGCATCTTCCGTTCCTTCATATCCTTAGCGACATAGATTGGCATCCCTGTCCAAGGATCCTTTTCAGTATAATACATGGCGCCCGATATAGTCAACGGCAAAGGGATGAAGTCCTGGACCTGTTCGGGGCGTATATGATGTTTGATAAGATAGCCTGAAAGGTCAAGGGTGTCTTTCAACGTGCATCCCGGATGGCCTATTATGAAGTAATTTACGAGATACTGCTCTTTATGCAGCTTTCGGTTCATCCGGCCGAATCTGTGTACGAATTTTTCATATGCGTCAAAAGCGGGCTTTTTCATCAAAGCCAAAACCGGAGCCGCGCAGTGCTCGGGAGCGACTTTCATCCGGCCGCTTATATGCTCCGCGCACAGCTTTTTTAAAAACTCATCCGAATATCCGTCGACCAATAGGTCATGCCTAAAGCCGCTTCCGATGAATATATGTTTCACCTTCGGTATCTTCTGGGCGTTTTTCAACAGGTCCAGCACCTCATTATATCCCAGATCAAACTTCTCGCACTTCTTCGGGATGAGGCAGTTCTTATCCGGGCAGGCGCCAGCGCCCCTCCACATCCGGCAGGCTGCCTTATACAGGTTTGCCGTAGGGCCGCCTATATCCGTTACGGTGCCCTTGAAATATTCCTCTTTCGAGAGGGTCTTTATTTCTTCCATTATGGAGGACTGGCTGCGGCTCTGGATGATCCGCCCCTGATGGAGCGAGAGCGAACAGAAACTGCATTCGCCGGGACAGCCGCGGTGGGATATGACAGAGAAACGCACGGTCTCAAATCCGGGCACGCCGCCGTCTTTGTCATAACTCGGATGCCAGTTACGGGCGTAATTTAAGCGATAGATTTTATCCAGTTCCTCTTCTGCCAATGGCAGGACAGGCGGAAATTGGACCACAAAGCGGCCGCCATGCCGCTGGACGAGTGTTTTGCCGCGGAATGGATCGGCTTCGCGAAATATTGTCTTTATGGCAAGGTTGAATTTTTCTTTATCATCCCGCACTTCATCGAATGACGGCAGTAATAGATAATCTTTTAAAAGACGCGTCTCTTTTTCTATAACGGCTGTTCCGCGTATGGGCCTTAGCTTGCCTTCGGCTATCTCAAGGATCTGCCTCTCGGCCATCCCGTATATGAGGATGTCTGCCTTGGCGTCGACGAGGATTGAGCGCCGCACGCTGTCTGACCAGTAATCGTAGTGCGCGAACCTCCTTAAGGATGCCTCCACACCTCCTATAACTACCATTGCATCCGGAAACGCCTCTCTTACCCTGTTCGTATATACGATTGTTGCCCTGTCAGGTCTAAGACCGGGTCTTCCCCCGGGCGAATAATCATCTTTCTGCCGCAGCCGTTTGTTGGCTGTGTAATTTGCTACCATAGAATCGAGATTGCCAGCTGTTATGGCGAAGAACAGCCTGGGCCTGCCCAGTCTTTTAAAATCGTCAATCTTGCGCCAATCCGGCTGCGCGATGACGCCGGTCTTAAAACCGGCGTCATCCAGCACTCTGCCTATCACAGAGGCGCCGTAAGAGGGATGGTCCACGTACGCGTCGCCTGTGATTATAATGACATCCAGCTCCTTCCAGCCCCGTTTGGCCAAATCGCTCTTCGAGACAGGTAAAAATTGCTTATCCATTGAACCGCCTCATCCTGCCTCTCGAAGGATTATAATATCCCATCATGAGCCTTGGAAAACTTTTTCGCAGCGAATAAATTATCTGGCGCACGCCAAGCATGCCGTATCTGGAACATGAAAATTTTAATATTCTGAAATAGCGCAACGGATCGAAGTTGAGGTTCCGCCACTGGATCATGTCCACGCGATTCTTCCTGATGAAATCTTTAAGCGCGGAAAATTCGTCCACTGAATCTGTGAAGCCTGGCATCGTGAGGTAATTTATCGACACAAATCCGCCTTTTGATTTAGCTATTTTGATCGAGCGGACGACATCTTTAAACTTGTAATCTTTTGGCCTGTAATATGCCGCATAATAACGCTCGCGGGCGCTGTTCAGGCTCACACGTACGCTGTCTAATCCAGCGTAAAAAAGACGGCCGATCGTATTTGGCCTGCTGGCGTTTGTATTCATGTTGATTACCCCTCGCGAGGTATTTTTTCTGATGAGGGTGATAGATTTTTCTACGATATCCGCGGCAAGCAGGGGCTCCCCTTCGCATCCCTGGCCGAAACTTATGACCGGGTCCCTGACATTATAGATATGGAACAATGCGGCTTCCGCGACTTCTTCCGGCGCGGGCGCAAACTTTATCCTTGGCTGTGTTGGAGGGCAGCTGCCGGAGGGCTGATATGATATGCAGCCAAAACATCCGGCGTTGCACGAGGGCGATGTCGGCAGAGGGCCTTCATATCTTGATAGAAAGAAATTCTGCGCGCCTGGGCAGCCATGTTTAAGCGCGCAATCCGCAAGGCGCCTTATGAGCCTGTTGCGCGAAAACATTTTTCTAATTTTTTCGACGCCGCGCCTCACCTTGTTGATATCGATGAATCTCGGGTCATGGCGCAATTCTTTATCGATCCTCAATGCGGCGACGTAGACTTCATCCTTGTATAACGCGCACGCCGCATAAGAAAATAATGGCAGCATCCTCGGCCTGCC
>JAHFGN010000039.1 GCA_023247415.1 Candidatus Omnitrophota bacterium | reverse complement strand
AAAAGAGCTCAAGATACTCGTCTTCGATTTCGGCGGAGGCACGCTCGACGTCACAATCATGGAGATGTGGAAAGAGGGCGGCTTCAAGGTAATGGCGACAAACGGCGATACGCAGCTCGGCGGCACAGACATGGACAATACCCTCATTGATTATATTGCGAAACAGTTTACACGCGATACGGGCATAGACCTCAAAAATGACAAGATGGCGATGCAGCGCTTAAGAGAGGCGGCTGAAAAGGCTAAGGTCGAGCTCTCCAGCACTTTGGCGACGGATATAAACCTCCCGTTTATAACCGCGGACGCAGGCGGCCCAAAACACCTTACGATGACCATAAACCGCGCGAAGTTGGAAGATCTGATCTCGCCGATTGTGGAGAGATGCCGGCCGCCATTGGAGCAGGCGTTGAAGGACGCCTCCGGCGCCTTTGAAAAAGAAGGGGTCAGGTTCGCGGAGAAGGGCGTGGACAAGATCATCATGGTCGGCGGCCCTACCAGGATGCCGATCGTGCAGAAGTTTGTCGAGGAATATTTCGGAAAGAAGATAGAGCGCGGGATAGATCCTATGGAATGCGTCGCGTTGGGCGCCGCGATCCAGGCGGCTATCATAAAGGGCGAGGTAAAGGAGATCCTGCTCTTAGACGTTACGCCTCTATCCTTAGGGATAGAGACTTTGGGCGGCGTGAACACGAAGCTCATCGACAGGAACACGACCATACCTACGAGGAAGAGCCAGATCTTTTCTACGGCGGCTGACAACCAGACCGCTGTGACCATACGGGTAATTCAGGGCGAGCGGCCGATGGCGGAGGCCGGGGGCAACGTGGAGTTAGGGAAGTTCGATCTCGTCGGGATCCCCCTTGCCCCTCGGGGAGTTCCCCAGATAGAGGTGGCGTTCGATATCGACGCCAATGGAATCGTTCACGTATCGGCAAAGGATTTGGGCACGGGCAAAGAGCAGTCGATACGCATCACCGCGCCGAAGAAGCTCTCCAAGGAAGAGATAGAGAGGATGGTAGCCGACGCTGAGAAGTTCTCGGCTGACGACGCCAAAATGAAGGAAGAGATAGAGGCCATAAATCAGGCTGACAATCTGGTCTACGCCACCGAAAAGTCTCTCAAGGAGCTGGGCGACAAGGTGCCCCAGTCGGAACGGGCCGAGATCGAGGCGAAGATAAATGACCTGAAGCAGGCCATAAAGGATAAAAACGCCGCGAGCGTCAAGAAAGGCGCGGAGGAGCTGACGAAGGTTTCCCATAAGCTGGCTGAGGAGATTTATAAGCAGACCTCGGCGAAACAACAGAGCCAGAGGTCAGAAACCAGAAACCAGGGCACAGAAACCAGAGAAGAGAAAACAGAAAAAGAGGCGAAGGGCAGCAAGAAGGACGAGGATATAATCGACGCGGAATATACGTCCGAGGACGAAAACGATAAAAAGGGGAAGAAGTAATTTACGTGTCTAAACGCGATTACTATGAGATTCTCGGGGTCGGCAGGAATGCCGCTGTTGATGATATAAAGAAGGCATACAGGGGCCTCGCGCTTAAATACCATCCGGACAGGGTCTCCGCCGATAAAAAGAAAGAGGCCGAAGAGAGGTTCAAGGAGATATCAGAGGCATATGAAGTTTTGATAGACCCCCAGAAGCGCGCCACCTATGACCAGTACGGCCATGCCGGCGTCGAGGGCGCGTTCAGGCAGGGCGGGTTCAGCTGGCAGGATTTTCATCATTTTGATGATGTTAAAGATATATTCGGCGGGTTGGATCTGAGCGATCTGTTCAGAGGGTTCGGTTTCGGCGCGGACATATTCGAGGATTTCACCGGCACAGCCGGAAGGCGCGGCGGCGCCCGCCGGGGACGGGATTTGGAGTATGAGATTGAGATAGAGTTTGATGAGGCCGCGTTCGGCGTTGAGAAGACGATTACAATCCCGAGGCATGAATCCTGCGAAGAGTGCGACGGGACAGGCGCGAAAAAAGGTTCTAGGAAAGAGGAGTGCCGGGCCTGCTCCGGCAGCGGGCAGATAAGGCAGTCATCCGGGTTCTTTACTATCGCGCAGGCCTGTTCTAAGTGCGGCGGCGAAGGTTTTGTAATAAAGACGCCGTGTCACGCCTGCTCTGGCAGCGGCCGGACAAGGGTTAAGAGGAATATTAAGGTGAAGATTCCCTCCGGCGTAGAGTCAGGGATGCGTCTGCGGGTTTCAGGTGAAGGCGAGGCGGGTGAGAGGTCTTCGAGAAGAGGGGATCTCTATGTCCTTATCCGCGTCAGGCCTCATGATATATTCGAAAGGCGCGAAAACGATATCTATTGCGAAGTGCCGATAAACTTCACCACAGCTGTCTTTGGAGGCGAGATAGAGGTGCCTACGCTGGAAGGGAAAGTCATGATGAAGATACCTTCCGGGACGCAGAGCGGAAAGGTTTTTCGGTTGAGGGGAAAAGGCGTCGCGAGCGTCCACGGTTATGAAAGGGGCGACGAGCTGATAAGGGTTCAGGTGGAGACACCTCTGGATCTGACAGCTGAAGAGAGGCGTATCCTGAAAGAGTTCGCGGCGGCCTCCGGAGAAGATTCCGGTCCTATGGCGCGGTCGTTTATGGAGAAGATGAGGCGAATTTTTAAATAAAGTAACCTAAAAACCAGAGTACAGAAACCAGAATCTGGTTACTGGTTTCTTATGCTATTGCAAGGAGAAACATGCCGACTTACGAATATGAATGCGCGAAATGCGGACATAAATTTGAAGAGTTCCAGGGGATAACCGCTAAATCCCTTGCGAAATGCCCGAAGTGTAAAAAGAATGCCCTCCACAGGTTGATAGGCGCCGGCGCCGGTTTTATATTCAAAGGCTCAGGCTTTTACGCCAACGATTATAAAAGTGCGTCCAAGCCGGATAAGAAAGAAGGAGGAAGCTGTCCTGCCAAGAAAGACTCCCCATCCTGCGGTAACTGTTCCTTAAACAGCGAGAAATAGCCCTATTAGGGACGTTTTCAAATTCCATCTTAAGACCTGTCCCCGGGGACAGGTCTTAAGCTAAAGTAGGTCAGACTTAAGTCTGACCTACAGCTGGAAAAAGTAGCCTGTCCCCATTTTTGTTGAGTTTTTGGGGGTTTTGTGCTATTTTAAATCGCACGGAGCATGCTTAATGCCTATAATAAAACCGTTTAGGGGAATATTATACAATAAAAATAAGACAGGCGATATTGCGTCTGTCGCGGCGCCGCCATATGATGTAATATCCGCAAAGAAACAGGATGAATTATATAGGGCAAGCTCATACAATATCGTCAGGTTGATACTGGGCAGGCGTTTCCAACAGGACAGCCTGCAGGCCAACAGGTACACGCGCTCGAGGGATTTTCTCGCGGAGTGGCTTGCCAAAGGTGTATTGATCCAGGACGCGGAGCCGGCTTTATACATCTACGAACAGTATTACAGGGAGAACAGCGCGAAGAAGTCGAGGTTAGGTTTCATCGCGCTTATGCGCCTGGAAGGGTTCTCAAAAGACGGCATCCTCCCCCATGAAAACACCTTCAAGGCGCCGAAGGAAGACAGGTTTAACCTGATATGCGAGACCAAAGCGAACTTGTGCCCCATATTTTCGCTCTATCAGGACAGCCGCCGTGTCATAAAGAAGATTCTTCTATCTGAATGTAAGAATTTAAAACCGGTCATAGACGTATCCTCGGATGGATCCAGGCACAGGCTTTGGCGCCTGACCGATAAAAAGGTTATAGGTAAAATTCAACGCGCCATGGCCGCGAAGACCGCTTTTCTCGCGGACGGCCACCATCGGTATGAGGTGGCGCTGCAGTTTAAGGCCAAGATGCGAAAGGCCAGCAATGGCGCGGCCGGGCCTTACGACTACGTCATGATGTACTTCGCGGATATGGACCCAAAGGCCCTGACGATACTGGCCGCCCACCGCATGATTAAGGGCATAGGCCCTTTTAAAGTCGAAGATATGATAGACAAGCTGAAGAGACACTTTATTGTCAGGAGGCTGAATTCAAAAAGCGATCTGACAGGCTGGCTGAAGGCCTCAAGAGATGCCTCGCGGCAATTCGGCGTATATGCGGATAAAGAGGCATTTGTGATTAAACTCAAAAACCACGCGTCCCTCGCTGAAATAGAGCCCAGGGTGAGATCCCGCGAATGGAAGGCATTGGACGTTTCTATCCTCCATCAGCTCATATTGAAAAAGATCCTGAATATCAGCGATTCAGAAGGCAGTGTTGCCTACACGCGGGATCCGAAAGAGGCTGTCCAAGAGGTTGATAACGGTAATTATAAACTGGCCTTTCTGCTTAAACCAACCAGGATATCTCAGGTAGAATCCATAGCCAGGAATAAGGAGTTGATGCCTCACAAGTCGACCTACTTCTATCCAAAACCCTTATCCGGCTTGGTGATAAATAAACTTTGATATGTGCGGAATAGCGGGTTACTGCCATTTAGACAATGCTAAGAGCGCAAGCGCCTATATCGTGAAGGCGATGGCCGATGCGCTCACCCATAGGGGGCCTGACGACTCAGGCGTATTGGTGAGCGGACGGACAGGGCTTGGCCACAGGAGACTCAGCATAATAGATTTGAAGACCGGGCATCAGCCGATCTTCAATGAGGACGGGACAATCGCCATAGTCTATAACGGCGAGGTCTACAATTTTCAGGAGTTGAAGGAGGCCCTGACCGAGAAGGGCCACCGATTCAAGACCCATTCGGATACAGAGGTTATTGTCCACTCCTACGAAGAGTACGGGATTGACTGTGTCAAGCGCTTCAACGGGATGTTCGCCTTCGCCATATGCGATTCTAAGGCCGATAAACTTTTCCTGGCAAGAGACAGGTTTGGGAAGAAGCCGCTCTACTATGGAGAGTTCGACAACCAATTTATCTTCGCCTCGGAATTAAAAGCCATCCTGAAGCACCCTTCAGCGGCCAAAGAGATAGACATGGGGGCGCTTGCCAAGTATCTGGCCTATGAATACATCCCGTCTCCGCTGTCCATATTTAAAAAGATAAGAAAGTTGGAACCCGCCTCGAGGATTTTATTAAAAGGCGCGGAGCTAAAGATCGACAGCTATTGGGACATGAAATTCGAAGAACGGCCGGATCTTGATATCGGCCAGGCCAGCGAGCATATCGGGGAGCTCCTTAGAAAATCGGTGAAGAAGCGCCTGATAAGCGACGTGCCTCTGGGCGTATTTTTGAGCGGCGGCATCGACTCCTCCAGCGTTGTCGCGATGATGGCCGAGCTTATGAGCCCAAAAGATATAAAGACCTTTTCGATAGGATTCAGGGAAAGGTTATATGATGAGTCGCTCGACGCAAGGCGCGTAGCCGATTATTTCGGCACAGACCATCACGAAGAGGTCCTGGGGCCTGATGATATGCTGGAGGCCCTGCCGAAAACCCTCGATATCTTAGACGAGCCGTTTGCCGACTCATCCATAATCCCCACCTACTTAGTCTCAAGGTTTACCCGTAAATATGTGACTGTCGCGCTGGGCGGAGACGGCGGAGACGAACTTTTCATGGGCTACCCCTCGTTTCTTGCGCATAAGATAACGAACTGCCTCGAGGCGCTGCCCGCGGGAATTAGAAAGATTCCGCTTGAAATATTGGCTGGGCTGACACCGGTAACTCATAGATATATGGATCTGAACTTTAAACTGACGCGGTTTTTGCGAGGCATGGAATTCCCGGAAAACTCACGGCATCAGGTCTGGCTCGGCTCTTTTACTCCGCGGGAGCAAGCGAAACTGCTCCTGCATAGAGAAGGCCTGGATATAAGCGCATCCGGTATTTACGACACTACAGAGAGTTACTCCGGGAGGGCCGCCGGGTTGGATCGCTTGAGCAGGGCGTCTTATGTCTACATAAAGACATATATGGCGGATGATATCCTGACCAAGGTAGACAGGGCAAGCATGGCGAACTCCCTGGAGGTCAGGGCGCCTTTTTTAGACACAGAATTCGCCGAGTTCGCCGCTGGGATCCCGAGCCGGCTAAAATTGAAGGGCCTTACGTCTAAATGGATACTTAAGAAGGCGATGAGGGCCCGTCTTCCAGGCCGGACTCTGGCTAAATCCAAGAAGGGATTTGCCGTGCCTGTCGCGAAGTGGCTTAAGGAGGACCTGAAGGGACTCCTCCTCGATACATTCCGAAAATCTAAGATAGAAAAAGAAGGCATCTTCGATTATAATTATATAAACGGCCTGATAGGCGATTATCTTGAGAATCGAAGAGACTTGAGGAAGGAGATCTGGGCGCTTTTCATGTTTGAGATGTGGCATGACAGGTGGATGAGGTAAAGCAGTACATAGTACATAGTGATTAAAGGGGTGGTATGGATTTTAGAGAACTGCATAAGGCGGTATTCGACTCGAGACGCCGATAGCGTTATCGAACTTACCAATAACTCCTTGAAAAGTTAGAACTTACGTGATAAAGTAAAAATCTTGGTGGGCAGGCTGGGTATTCTGGCGCGAGGGGTAAGAAAAGAAAGCAAGATATCAAAATGGCGTTATTTCCGAGAAAACCAAAATATACGGTCGTAAGGGTAGCCAAAAAGCGCGATATACCGAGCGACCTGTGGACCAAATGCGAGGAGTGCGGCGAGCTTATCTACAACAAGAAGCTGGAAGAAAACTTTAAGGTGTGCCCGAAATGCAATTTCCACTTCACCTTAGGGGCCAGGGAGCGCCTCAGGCTTATCATGGACGAGAATACCTTCGTCGAGATGGACAGCCAGATGGAGTCCGGCGATCCGCTCGCGTTCGAAGGGCCGAAGACTTACAAAGAAAAAATAGAGAAGGACCAGGAGCTGACAGGCCTTAAAGAGGCGGCATTGACAGGGGAAGGCGCGATATTCGGCAGGAAGATTCTATTGGGCGTGACAGATTCAAGATTCATAATGGGCTCCATGGGCTCTGTTGTGGGCGAAAAACTCACCAGGATAGTGGAGCATTCCACAAAGACGCGCCTCCCTTTAGTCATAGTATCCGGTTCAGGCGGAGGGGCCAGGATGTATGAGGGGTTGTTCAGCCTCATGCAGATGGCAAAGACCGCGGCGGCGCTAAAGGTCCACAGCGATTCAAGATGCCTCTTTATATCCGTTCTGACAAATCCTACGATGGCGGGCGTCATGGCGTCCTTCGCCTCGTTAGGGGATATGGTGATAGCCGAGCCCAAGGCGTTGATAGGCTTCACGGGCCCGCGCGTGATCGAGCAGACGATAAGGCAGAAGCTTCCGCACGGGTTTCAGCGTTCGGAGTTTTTGTTAGAGCACGGTTTTCTGGACATGATAGTGCACAGAAAGAATCTGAAGGAGACGCTTTCAAAACTCTTAGGTTATTTTGCATAACTTAAATTACCGGTTACTGGTTACTGGTTACTTATGCTATTTTCAAAGGAGCTGACATGGCGCAGGTAAGTTTGAAAAATGTATCAAAGGTATTCTCCGGAAATGTGTGGGCCATCCGCGACATAAATCTCGGGGTGGAGAATAAGGAATTTGTCGTGATCGTCGGCCCGTCCGGCTGCGGAAAATCCACGACGTTGAGGATAGTGGCTGGTCTGGAGGAGGCGACTCAAGGGGATGTGTATATCGGAGACCAGCTTGTGAACGACGTCCCTCCCAAAGACAGAAATATCGCCATGGTATTCCAGAATTACGCCCTGTATCCCCACATGACCGTCTATGAAAATATGTCGTTCGGCCTGCGGTTGAGAAAATATCCCAGGAGCGAGGTCGACACGAGGGTCAAGGAGGCGGCTGCCATCCTTGGGATAGAAAAACTCCTCAACAGGATGCCCCGGGAGCTGTCCGGCGGGCAAAGGCAGAGGGTGGCTGTCGGGAGGGCGATTGTGAGGAAACCGATCGTCTTTCTATTTGACGAGCCGCTCTCCAACCTGGACGCGAAGATGCGCGTGCAGATGAGGACGGAGATACACAAACTCCACATAAGGCTTCAGACCACCATGATATATGTCACCCACGATCAGACGGAGGCAATGACCATGGGAGACCGGATTGTGGTGATGAAAGACGGCATCATCCAGCAGATCGCTGATCCGATGAATCTCTACGACAAGCCTGTAAACAAGTTCGTCGCGGGATTCATAGGGTCTCCGCCGATGAATTTCATAAAAGGGGCTATAATAGGAAAAGACGGGAAATTCTACTTCAACGAAGGCGTCTTTCACGTCAGGATAATAGACGCCATGATTCCGAAACTTGACGCCTATATCAACAAAGAGATTATATTCGGCATAAGGCCTGAAGATATATACGATAAATTGTTCGTATCGAGCGCGCCTCCTGAGAATACGATTCGTGCCACCTGCGAGGTGGTTGAGCCCATGGGCGCGGAGGTCTATCTGCACCTGAACACGGGAAAGAATACCATGATCGCGAAGGTAGGCGGCCACGACAGGCCGGAAGTGAATCAGGACATGGATCTCGTCTTCGATATGAGCAAGGTCCATTTTTTCGATAAAGATACAGATAACCTTATCGTTTAGGTCCTTAAATGGCGTATGCGGCCGGGGTCCTCTTTTTGAATATCGCGCTCTTCTTCTTATGGATTGTATTTGGATCCGGGAGCGGCATCGCGTTCATGGTGACGGCGTCTTTGACAGCCCTCGTCGTATCGCGCGTATCGGGGCATTCTATAAATATAAATATCGCGTCTTTCTTTGTCACAGGGGCAATCAGCCACGGATATCTGAAGAGGACGCGCGCGGTAGAGCAGGCCTGCAGCTTGAAGGCGGAGAAGATAGAGGGACGGGTGAATGTCCTGACCAACGATATAAGGCAAAGAGAGATTGAGATAGATTCTCTGCGAAAGAAGCTCGCGAGGTACGCGGCCCTGAAGGAGGTTGCCGAGGCGCTCGGCGCCGCCTTGTCCGCCGACGAGATATCCGCCTTTGTGATAGACAGTGCCCTTCGGATTATATCCAGATCCGAAAGGGCGCTTCTTTTTTTGGTTGACGAAGACCGGCAATCCCTTGCCCTGAACAAGTCATGGATAGATGAAAGGCTCCCTAAGCCAGAGGATAAAAAAGGCGACATCTTCGACAATTGGGTGTTGAAGCAGGCCAAGCCGCTGATGATGGAGGACGCGGGCGTAGACTTCAGATTTCCCAAAGAAGATCTGGCTCTTGGCCAGAAGCGTTTCTCATCCCTGATCAGCGCCCCTCTCGTCATAGAAGAGAAGATGATGGGGATCCTGAGGCTGGATTCTGTAAAAAAGGGCGCGTATAATCAAGAAGACCTAAGGCTTTTGGATGTCATAGCCGATCTTGCCGCTGTCGCCTTTCAGAATAACAGGCTCTACAGAAAAACCGAAGAGTTAGCCATAAAAGACGGGTTGACAGATCTCGTTGTCCAAAAATATTTCAAAGAACGTCTTTCCGAGGAGGTGGCCAGATCTACCAGGGCGAAGTCAGTCTTCTCGCTTTTGATGGCGGATATAGACCATTTTAAAGATTATAATGACAGGTTAGGCCACATCTCCGGTGATATAGTGCTTCGATATCTCTCGGGCATCCTAAAAGGCGCTGTCCGGGACGGAGATCTGGTGGCCAGATACGGCGGCGAGGAATTCGCTCTGATACTGCTGGGGAGAGACAAGTCCGGGGCGGTCAAAGAGGCTGACGCGATACGCGGGAAAATAGCCTCACAACCACTCTCGTTGCGGCGGGAAGAGATAAGTTTGACTGTCTCGATCGGTGTCGCGAGTTTCCCTCAAGATGCCGTAAACTCGGAAGATCTTATTAGAACGGCTGATGGCCGGCTCTATAGCGCCAAGGCCGAAGGCAGAAATAAGGTATGCGGTTAGCGGTATGGGACAGTTAGATATTATCACATGGGGCATTTTGTGCGTTCTCTACGGCGTCTCCATCGCGGCCTGCAGCATGGTCCTGGGGCGCGCCAGGAAAAGATGGGGTTTTGCAATATCCGATTTCCAGAAGAAGGAGAACGGCCTGCAGATAGAGCTCGATAGGCTGAACGCCATCGACGCGGAGGTCGCTCGGCGGGAGAAGATGTCCGTCGTCTTATATGATTTCACCAAGAAGATGTCGGGCTGTCTTAAGTTCGATGAGATAGCGGCTGTCCTTGAGTCTTTCTTGAGAGAAGACCTGAAGGACAGTCTGACGTTTAAAAAAGGAGAGCTTATCGTCCTCAAAGGCCCGAAAGGCGCTTATGGCGTAGACAGGGCTTACTCGTTTCTTTCGTCTTCCAGCGTTGCGGCGCGCCCTGCGATGTCCCGGAATTCTTCGTATAACTCTAAAGATATCCTCGCGATATCCTCGGCCAATAGAAAAGGAAAATTGTCCCGCCCCGGGGGGTTTGCCGTGATGCCGATCATGAATGGAGAAGAAATAGCCGCGGTGCTGGTGATGGAGGACGTGCGGGAGGACGCCTTTGAAAAATTAGGGATCATGATACCGCAGCTGACGCTGGAGATGAAGAAGGTGCTTCTCTATGAGACAGTCGAGCATCTCTCGATTGTGGATGGCCTGACGGGCCTTTACAGCAGGAGATATTTTCTTGAACGCCTTGAGGAGGAGATGAAGAGGGCGAAGTCCAGGCGTCTCGTCTTCTCTTTTCTGATGGCGGATATCGACCATTTCAAGACCTGCAATGACACCTATGGCCACCTCGTTGGCGATGTGTGCCTGAGACAGATGGGCCGGCTGATAAAAGAGTCGGTAAGAGAGATAGACCTCGTCGCCAGGTATGGCGGGGAGGAATTTAGCGTGATACTGCCCGATACCGGGAAAGAGAGGGCCCTGGCTGTCGCGGAAAGGATAAGGAAAAGGATAGAAGAGAATGTCTTCAGGGCCTACGATGAGAAGCCGAAGCTTACCATCAGCATAGGCGCGGCCTCCTATCCTTCAGACGGAGGGGATTCGAATACTTTGATAGACTCAGCCGACAAGGCTGTATATAAGGCAAAAGCAGACGGCAGAAATCTGGTGAAAGGTTATAGAGACATGGAGGCAACATGAAATTATTCATTGACACCGCGAACATAAATGAGATAAAAGAGGCGCACTCGCTGGGGATCGTGGACGGCGTAACGACAAACCCCACCCTTATCGCGAAGGAGAGAAGGGATTTTATCGATGTTGTAAGACAGATATGCGCGATAGTCGATGGCCCGATAAGCGCCGAAGCCGTATCAACCAGATGCGGCGATATGGTAGGTGAATCGCGAGAACTCTCCCGCATCCACAAAAATATCGTGATAAAGATACCCATCACGCCGGAAGGCTTAAAGGCCGTGAAGGTCTTATCTCAAGAAGGTGTTAAAACTAACCTGACGCTGTGCTTTTCCGCCAACCAGGCGCTCCTGGCCGCGAAGGCTGGCGCGGCATATGTGAGCCCGTTCATAGGCAGGCTCGATGATATAGGCCAGGTCGGGATGGATCTTACTAGAGATATAAAGACGATCTACTCAAATTATAACTTCAAAACACAGATTATAGTAGCCAGCGTGCGGAATCCTGTCCATGTCCTGGAAGCGGCGAAGGCTGGCGCGGACATAGCTACAGTGCCTTACAATGTTTTAATGGCGCTCGTCAGGCATCCGTTGACAGACGCAGGCCTAGAGAGATTTCTGAAGGATTGGCAGGGCGTCGAAGGGAAGATAGCGCGTAAAACACTAAACCCTAAGCTCGAAACTCTAAACAAACTCTAAATCCGAAACCCGAAACCTATGTGTAAGGCGAGTTTAAATTATTTTCGATTAGCGTTACTGGTTACTGGTTACTGGTTACTGGTTACTTACGCTTACGCCCAGGAGATAAAATCCCCGATAACCGTAAACGGCGACAAGGTGGAATACCTTCAGGAGAAGAAGGTGGTGACAGCGTCGAAGAATATTGTCGTTACGTACAAAGATGTAACCATGACCTGCGACAATATAACCGTTTATCTGGATACCAAAGAGGCCATAGCGGAAGGGAACGTCAAGATAACACAGAAAAACGCGTATTTCACGGGAGAGAAGATCATCTACAACTTTGAGAGTAAGACCGGCCACGCCGTGAAGGGGTACGTCAACTCAAGCCCATTCTACGGCAAGTCGCAGGAGATGGATAAGGTGAGCGAAAAGCAGGTGAACTTGAAGAGGGGTTATGTGACCACCTGCGATCGGGAAAAGCCTCATTACAGGATCCAGGCGCGCCAGATAAGGATATATTTGGACGATAAGGTCATAGCGAAACACATCATCTTTTTTGTCGGGGATGTGCCGGTATTCTATCTCCCGTACTATATCCAGCCGCTCAAGGACCGCTCTGCCCATATCACGCTCATTACGGGGAAGAGCGACAAGTGGGGGTACTTTGGACTGTCATCTTTGCGGTACTATTTCAGCGAGATCGCCAAGGGGAGATTCCGCGTAGATTATCGCGAGAAGAAGGGCCTGGCGGAAGGGATCGACAATTATTATGATACAAAAAAGGTAGGCGCCGGCAGCGTAAAGTTCTATTTTACCAATGAAAACGACAGGATGGCTAAACACACCAAGTCTGAGGCGAAACTGCCGGCGGAGAAGAGATGGCGCACGCAAATTAAACACAGATGGGACATGCCGAACGATACAATAGCCACCTTCGAATTCAATTCCTTCAGCGATCCAAATTTTATCAAGGATTATATGTATAAGGAGTACGAAGAGCTTTCAACGCAGGCAGAAGACTACAATTACCTCTCGGTGATCACGACAAAGGACAATTACGTCATGACCCTTCTGGGTAGAAAACGTTATGATAAATTCTACACCGTCGTTGAGAGGCTGCCTGAACTTAAGATCGAGATCAAAAATTTCGCTCTTGGCAAGAATTCACCTTTCTATTACCAGGCCGCGCTGGATGGCGTCTACCTTAACAAGGCATTCGCCGGATCCTCCCAGAAGGATATGGATATAGTGCGGCTGGACGCCTATAACCAGCTGACTTACGCCAAAAGGCTTTTCGGGTTCTGGAGCGTTTCACCTTATGCCGGCAACAGGCAGACATTCTTCTCCAGAAACAAGTGGGGCGATACCAATCTTGCGCGCAATATATTCAATTTCGGCATTGACAATTCCACCAAAATATACCGCATATTCGATGTGGAGTCGGACCTTCTGGGCATGGAGATACATAAACTCCGCCACATCATAACGCCGAGCGCCAACTATTACCATACCCATCAGCCGTCTATCTCGCCGGATAACCTGACGCAGTTCGATAGTCTAGACAGCATAACAAATGCAAACGGCGTAACCTTGAGCCTGCAGAATAAGCTGCAGACAAAGCGCGCGGCATCCGGAGACGGGCCCATGGAGTCAGTAGACCTTGCTAACCTGATCGTGAGCTCCAGCTTCGACTTCACCGTAGAAAAAGGGAGCTGGGACATTACGGATTTCCGGAGACAGAAATTTCAGAACGTCAATGTCCTTCTCGAACTGAATCCGTATCCGTGGATGTTCATCCAGCACAGGTCCACGATCAACACAAAGCGCCAGGCAGTCGAACAGGCGGATCTCGATCTTACGGCAAGGTATGAGGACGACTTGTTGATCGGCGCAAGTTACCGCTATGAAGATGTGAAGAGCGGCAGGATAGGCACTCTCTTGGGCGAGTTGAACTGCAGGCTGGGGCCTGAATGGGGCGTGAGGGCCTACGAAAGATATAATCTCTTTGGAGGCAAGCGCAAACTGGAAGAACAGGAGTATACCTTATACAAAGACCTG
>JAHFGN010000071.1 GCA_023247415.1 Candidatus Omnitrophota bacterium | reverse complement strand
GGATAAATCCCCTGGCCGGACCATGCCCGGAGCCGATTTAACCGGCTTTTAACAAAAATCTCGATTATCACAGAAAAACGGTTGTCAAAGAACATTCAAAGGAGCGTTGCGACACAGTCTCCGCGCCAAAAATTGCCTTTTTGCTCGAGTCTTTCGTGGTGAGGGCTCGGTAATCCCGCCGTTCACGAGCTTTAGCTTGTAGCAGGCGGGATGTGGACGAGCTTGGCACTGTTTTACATACATTTGTGCTTCAGCGAGTAGGGCGAGGACGTGATAGCGCCTCGTGTAGCTGTTATGCTACCTTGTTTAGCATCAGCGTGGTGGTGGCGCTATGACGAGCCAGACGTTGAGCACTTTTTTAAGATTTTACTTCAAGAGTACTCTTGAAGTAAGTTCGGATTTCAGCTGCGATGCAGCGCCAATTTAGAGACGCTTTCCAATCCAATCGGGATAGTGTCTTGGGCTCTGCTTGGAAAGTGTCTCCTGTATGCCAAAGATCGACAAGATATACATGTCCGAGGCGCTGAAGGAGGCAAAGAAGGCCTTTGAGGCGGACGAGGTCCCTGTAGGTGCGGTCGTAGTTCATGACGGCAGGATAATAGCCAGGGCTCATAATCAGATAAAACTGCTGAAAGACCCGACCGCCCATGCCGAGATGATAGCGATCACCGGAGCAGCCTGTTACCTGAAAAACGAGCGCCTTCTAAATACAACGATGTATGTGACGGTTGAGCCATGCGCCATGTGCGCCGGCGCGCTTGTGTTGGGCCGCGTCAAGAGGCTCGTCTTTGGCGCGTCTGACTCGAAGACCGGCGCCTTCGGCTCTAGATTAAATATTAATAAATTAAGATTAAACCATAAAATCGAAACAATAAAAGGCATCCGCGCAAAGGACTGCGCCGATCTTTTAAGGGAATTTTTTAAGAAGAAGCGTAAAAATGGTTAAAGTTAAATTAGATCAAAGAGTCAGATTTCCTAACGGTAACCAAAAAAATTTTTAGAATATGGGGTTATATTCTTTACAAATGATATGCGAAAAATTGGATAGAGACCTGCCGAGAAATATAAAGGTATTACCCAAATACTGGAACCTAGAAAAAGTGCGTAGATTAGGCGGCAGACGGTATTACACAGGCCTTCTGAAGTCAATGAATATTTTTTAAAAGTCGGTACCAGTAATCCGCGATATTACGGCAAATATAATAAATTTTTTTCAGATAAGATGGGACGCTTAGGAAGGGTCGCACAGCTGGCCTAGTGCGGCGGTTTGCTAAACCGCTAAGGGGGTAAAAACCTCCTTCGAGGGTTCGAATCCCTCCCCTTCCGCCATAAATAGTTTAATCTGTTTCGTCAGGAAACGTCTATGGAATATTCTGAATTTTTCAAAAGTATAATGAGTATCATGCCGACGGCCAGTCTTCTGGTGGATAAGAGCCGCACCATCAAAGACTGCAATGACGGCGTAAAGAATGTATTTGGATATACCTGCGAAGAGATAGTCGGTAAAAAGACGGAGCTCTTATACGGCGACAGACGCGTGAATAAATCCGATAGGGCTGAACTTTACAACCGTCTCGCCAGGGACGGTTACCACATAGGCAGCGCTCGAGGGACGCGGAAGGACGGCAGAAACATGCCGCTCGATCTGTATACCTTCATCATAAAAGAGGATAGCGGCGCCCTTGTCCTGATAAAGGAAGCGCAAAAGCTGCCGGCTGAGATAGACACGGCGCGGCTATTGCAGGATCTGCTCGACACCATCCCGGACATGATATACTTCAAGGACACAAAGAACAGGTTTATCATGGTAAATAAGGCCCACGCGGACGCGTTGGGCCTGCGCTTCGAAGAGATTATCGGAAAGACAGACCTCGATCTATTCCCGAAGGAGCTGGCTGATAGATACTTCGCTGACGACAATATAATCCTGCGGACCGGAAAGCCCGTATTGGACAAGATCGAAAGCGCCCCGCGTCCTGACGGGGGCATCACCTATGTCAGCACAACCAAGGTCCCGCGTTTCGATAAGGACGGGAGCATAGTAGGCACCATAGGCATCACGCGCAATGTGACGGAGCGCGTCACCGCCGAAGAAGAGCTGCGCGTCTACAAAGAGCGCCTCGAAGAACTTGTGAAGGACCGCACCAGGCAGCTGGAAGAGCAGCGGGAGAAGCTTCTGCGGATGTACAATCTGAAATCGGAATTTACGTCTATGGTTTCGCATGAATTGAGGACGCCGCTTGCCGTAATCAAAGACGGCGTCAGCGTTGTCTCAGAAGGATCGGCCGGTGAGCTCAACGACCAGCAGAAGAATTTTTTGGGCATGGCCCTGGCCAATATCGACCGCCTCTCCAGGCTCATAAACGATGTCCTGGATCTGTCCAAACTCGAGACCAAAAAGATGGAATTCAGGATCGTCAAGGGCAACCTTAACGAGCTGATCGACGATGTCCTGAAAAGCTATGAGCACATCCTTAAGAAGAAGGGTTTAAGGCTCCATAAAAAGCTGGACCCGTTTCTGCCGCTGGTCAGGCTGGATCCGGACCGGATAACGCAGGTTTTTTACAATTTGATGACGAACGCGGTAAAATTCACCGATGAAGGCTTTATCGGGGTGGAATCAAAAACGCTCAAGGGCCGCGTGACTATCTCCGTAGAGGACACAGGACAGGGCATGCGAAAAGAAGATCTTTACAGGATATTCGAAAAGTTTGAACAGATCGCCCCGGCAGACAGGGCGAAGGCGCCTGGGACAGGGCTGGGGTTGGCCATCTGCAAACAGATTATAGAGCAGTTAGGAGGCAGGATCTGGGTTGAGTCAGAATTTGGCAAGGGTTCTAAATTTTTCTTCTCTCTGCCGATAAAGGAGCTAATATAGCAGGGGCTGTCCCCGAAGGGGACCTTAAATGGAGTTCGATATGAAAACTTTCAGAGTTGGGATCGTTGGCTGCGGGGCGATATTTCCCATGCACGCCCAATCGTTAAAAAATATAAGGCGCGCCCGGCTCGAGGCCGTCTGCGACATAAAACCGGGGCTGGCGAAGGCGCGGGCTAAGGCCTACTCCTGCAGGCCGTACAGCGATTACAGCGAAATGCTGAAGAAGGAATCGCTCGACGTTGTCCACATCTGTACCCCGCACTACCTGCACGCGCCGATGGCGATCGAGGCGGTGAGAATGGGCGCGAATGTAATAGTTGAGAAACCGATCGCGATCCATCCAAAGGATGCCGGCCGGGCGATTGAGGCGGCAAAGAAGAATAATGTCTCCTTAGGCGTCATCTTTCAGAATAGGTTCAATCCGGGCTCAAGGCTTGTCAAGAAGAGCCTCGAGGCCGGGACACTCGGTAAAATAAAGGCCGGGCGGATTATTATGTCCTACCATAAGAGCGATGAATATTATAAAAAGAGCGGCTGGAAGGGCACCTGGGATAAGGAGGGCGGCGGCGTTGTCATAGACCAGGCCATACACTTTATAGATCTCGTCCGGTGGTTCGCGCGGGACAGCGTGGAATACGTTGAAGCGAATGTCTCAAACCGCATGCACAAGTCGATAGAGGTGGAGGACTGCGCTGAAGGCATTATAAAATTTAAAGGCGGCGCGTATATATGCTTCTATCTGATAAATTTCTATTCATACGATGATGACGCCGCAATAGAGCTGGACTGCGAGAAGGGGCGCGTAAATATCGTCAAGGACGCGGCAAGGATAGGGTTGTATAACGGAAGAGTGGTCTCAGCCAAGCCTGGAAAAGACGAGTATATAGATTACGGAAACGGCGTAAAGGACTACTGGGGATATTGCCACTACAACCAGATAAAAGATTTCTACGATTCACTGCGCCGCTCAAAAAAACCGTCCGTTACCGGTCTTGACGGCCTGAAGACCCAGGAAGTCATTTGGGCAATCTACGAATCCTCGAGAAGAAAGAAAAAGATTTATTTGTAAATAGGGACGGTTCTCGCTGCCATCCCAGACCTGTCCCTGCTGCAATCTCAGACCTGTCCCTAGGGCTTAAAAAGCAGCCTGTCTCCATTTTTCTCCAGCATTATGCCAATCCCACGCTCAGTTGCTCGCGGACCATGGATTTAAGCCTTCCAAAATCTCCGATCTCAAAACCTGCCGTCTCGATGGGCTTGTGCACAGTCAGCCTGCACAGGGTCTTTGCCGTAAATATCCAACTGCCTCTCGGGATAGCGTCGCGGGTGCCGTCAATGGATATTGGCAGTATCGGCTTCTTTTCTTTTATGGCGAGTTTGAAGGCGCCGTTTTGGAACTCATTCATCTCGTCGGTCCTTGAGCGCGTCCCCTCGGGGAAGAACAGGACCGACACGCCGGCGCGAAGCCACCACTGCGCCTCCGCATAGACTTTTTTTATGCTCGCGAACTTTCCGCGCGAAAGCCTGATATGCCTGGCCAGGCTCAGGCACCATCCGACAAACGGCACCTTGAAGAGGCTCGCCTTCGCCACCCATTTGAACTGCGTTCTGATCTTGTACAGGACTATGATATCGGCGAGGCTCTGGTGATTGACGACTATCACATACGCCTGCTTCTTATCGATGTGCTCCAGGCCATTCACCCGAAGGTCCCAAAAGGGATTCATCCCGGTCAGAAAATCGGACCACCAGTAGCACTGGGCGTGAGCGGTCTTCCTATTTCTGTCGAACGGAAAAAGGGCGATGACCACAGATAGCATGACAAAAAACAGGAGGATGGTTAAAATCGAACCCAATATCCAGATAGCCAGCGATGTCAAGACCTTCATCCCGTTAGACCTCCCATCCTATTTCCCGTCGACCCATAAGGGCTAACGGGATTTACCCCCTATCTCGCCCTTCTCAAGTCGCGGGGTAGATTGGCTTCGAATCCTTCTTCGACGCTCGAAGCAATTCAAAGAAGCGATACTTGGCGGAGAGTGAAGGATTCGAACCTTCGTACCTCTTACGAGGTAACACGCTTTCGAGGCGTGCGCTTTCAACCGCTCAGCCAACTCTCCACCCGTCGGTGAATATGCTACAACACTGCCGCTTATATGTCAATGAGTTATACCACGCCTGTCAAGCCAAATTAGAAATGTCCTATAGTTACCAAAGTAGAAATGTCCGGTTTTTAGGTTTAAACCGTTAGTAGCAGCCCTTTTTCTTTTGGGGCGACCTTTTCTTTTTGTTGATACTG
>JAHFGN010000003.1 GCA_023247415.1 Candidatus Omnitrophota bacterium | reverse complement strand
CTCTTTAGGGTGCAGAAGAAAATTTAATTTCTCAAAACCGATAACTTTCCCTTTTTTATCTTTAACCAGAATTACTTCTTCGCCTGTCTCTTCGCAAATATGCTCTTTCTGTGGGTCGTCAAACCAAATATTTAAAGTATTTCCTTTGGAATCATAATACAATCTTACCTTTTTCATTTTAATTCACCCTCCTTAATCTTTTTCGTCCAATAAGCCGTAATAATAAAACCCCTCTTTTTGAAAAATCTCACTACTACACAAAGATAATATTTTCCAATTCTTTTATAAAACAACAATACGGCTTTATCCTTCTTGCTAACCCGGATTTCATCGGGATCGGTAAGAACTCGCTTGACCTCTGCTTCTCTGCCCTTTACTGTGGGATGCTTGATATGCGTGATAACATCCCAATAAGTTTTAGTGGTGCTAACTAGAACGCCAAGTTTAGACGCAACCTTAAAATATATTTTTTGTGGCTCTATCTCTCTGGAGGTTCCGTTCACTTATCTCCTTCTTTTACTAATCTATCTAAGCTAACGCCTAAGGCAACGGCTATTTTCATCAATGTTTTTATTGTGGGGTTCTTGTTTCGGCCTGATTCTATCTTTATAATCGTGTTATAGGTAACATTGGATAACTTAGATAGTCTATCTTGTGAAATTTTTAATCCCTTACGGTACTTTTTTATTTTACGAGCCAAAATATTTTCTCTTGACATTATAGTAATATTTTACTATTATTATATTAAGACACCTTGGAACGTATTATTAGGACCGTATATATTGTAACATAACTTTAATTAAAGTAAAGAGAATAAACATTTCCTACCAATGATTTTAACAACCCAACGCTCTTTGAAGAGCTAAAAGATATCTGGTTTTCTGCCTGCTAGTCTTTTTTGATTTTTGTTCTGGTTAGGAGAGCATAGAATATTAAGCTAACCACTGCAAAATCGTCTAAAGCCGATTTCTTGTTTCTGTAGACAAAATTTTGCCTCGCCACCTGAAAATTTTGCCAGTTGGCTTTGGAAGCGACATACGCGAAAGGCTCTGCATACCGCCTTCGTAGATTATTTTAATTGTTGTAGGCGGTAAGCGGACGAACTCTTCTTTTAAACAAATATTTTTTAGCGTGTAAAAACTCTTTGGCGTGAGGACGCCCCTTGACATTTTACTTCGGATTTTTAGCAAGTCTCTAAAATGTCAAGGGGGCAGAGCCGAACACGCAATAAAATTAGCAAGAAGCCAGCCGACCAAGGCTGGCGCCGAATGAGCCCCGCTCCCAAGCGGGGCGAATGGGACACGGGAGATGTGGGAGCCCTTGACATCTGCGATGTCAAGGGCGGTGCCTAAAGATTAAGTTACAGTGATTAAATTCTCAAAATAGGTTCGAGCAGCGTTCAATAGCTGCGACCAAAATAAACTTCGGTGATTTTTTAAGGGGGAATCAAGATTTTTTAAATGCGTTTCGGCAAAAATTTCTTTTTCGTAACTGCTTTTGTATTCAGGGATTAAATCAAAGGGCTCTTTAAAATCAAAAAGGGCTTTTCTATCCAGCAGGCGGCGGTTCGTAGTCCCGCTTTTAGCGTGAAAAGTTAGAGATAACTGAAAGGTTTATTGAAAGCAAGAGCGCAAAGAAACCCGGCAGAGAGGTCTTTAATGAGATGCTTGCCAGAATTAATGAATGCAGCGAACCACTTGGCCTCTTAGCCTGGCATCCAGATCGCCTTGCGAAAAACTCGGTTGATGGCGGGCAAATCATCTATCTCATTGATACAGGGAAGCTGGTTTCTTTGCGCTTTCCTACTTTCTGGTTTGAGCCAACGCCTCAAGGATTGTTTATGCTACAGGTCGCCTTTGGCCAGTCAAAATATTATTCTGATAACTTATCGGAAAATGTAAAGCGTGGGATACGCCAAAAACTTAGGCGCGGTGAATGGATTGGACTTGCTCCTCTTGGTTATGTGAATAACCCCAAAACACGAAACATTGAGCCAGACCCAACAAAGGCAAGAGTGATAAGCAAAGCCTTTGAAGAATTTGCTCAAGGAAGGCATACCTTAGAAAGCTTAGCCGAACGCCTTAAGTTTTTGGGCGTGGCAAGCAAGAAAGGGAAGCGTCTTTGTAAAGCAGTTGTTAAACATACGCTCTCTAATCCAATCTATACAGGTATAATCGTCCATAATGGCGAAACTTATGAAGGTAAATTTCAGCCAATTGTTTCCCGAGCGACTTTTGAAATAGTACAGAAAATATTAAAAGACCGAGCCAAACCCAGAAAAAGTAAAAAGGGCCATAACTTTCCATTCGTTGGTTTATTAAGATGTGGCGAATGTGGCGCAGCAGTAACCGCCCAATACGCTCACGGTCATGGTGGCACTTATAGATATTACCGCTGCACTAAAAGGCTTGGCCCCTGCTCTCAAAGATACCTAAGAGAAGATTTACTGGCTACTCAACTAAAAGACTCACTTTCAAAAGTCGCTCTTTGCCAAGATTGGATTGAGAAGATGCGTGCCCAAGTGGAAATTTGGGAAAAAGAGCAAACTCAAGTATCAAAATCTTTCGCCCAAAACCTGGAACTTAAAATTAAAGAAACTGACGAAAAGCTTGATAAGTCGGTAAACGCCTTTCTGGATGGAACTATTGAAAAGGAAACCTACCTTATAAAAAAAGATGAGTTGATTAAGGTAAAGACTGAACTCTTAGAGAAAAAGCGGGATTTTTGGCGAAAGGGAAACAATTGGAACGAACCATTGCGGGAATGGATAAATACTGCTTGCTCAGCCGAGAAACTTGCTACATCAGAAGATTTCTACGAAATTAAGGACTTGGTGGAAAAAATTGGAACGAACCGCCGCCTGCTGGACAGAAAAGCCCTTTTTGATTTTAAAGAGCCCTTTGATTTAATCCCTGAATACAAAAGCAGTTACGAAAAGAAATTTTTGCCGAAACGCATTTAAAAAATCTTGATTCCCCCTTAAAAAATCACCGAAGTTTATTTTGGTCGGGGCGGACGGATTTGAACCGTCGACCTCTTGGTCCCGAACCAAGCGCGCTAAACCAGCTGCGCTACGCCCCGAATTATATTAGTATAACATGGAATAAAGCGAGAGACAAGGGTTGTTCATCTGCGGATTAAAATGAGGCGGGACTTGGATGAAAAAAAGATTTATACTGTGCTGTCTTCCAGGAAGTACTCCGGATCCTTCAGGACAGGCCCGTATCCGCGCGGGAACGGGATGGGGAATGTCCCTATCTCATATACCCCTACGGCTGCCCTCACGCCTGTCATCAATACGCCCTTGATAAGCCCGACGGTCAGGCCGGCAAAGCTGCCGTTTCTGTTGTTCTCCTTCTGCATCTGATTCGTCAGCTCAAAAGGGGACGTTATGACATTCGCCGCGCCGCGGCCTAATTTTGTCAGGGCATCGTCGCAGAACGCACCTGGGGCGAATGTTGACGTACCGATAAAAGATATGAGAATAATCATCATAAATTTCGTTACAACGTTTTTCATAGCGTAAAGCCTCCTTTTAAAGTGAAGTATATCACATGGCGCGGCTATTTTCAAATTAAACCCCTGTCTCTCAAAAGATCTTCTGTTATCCTCAAGCCGCCTGAAATCTCCTTATTTCGCGCTGCCTGCTTCATCATCATATCGAATTCGATATTGACCTCATCGCCGGCCTTCTTCGAACCAAGCGTTGTAGCGTTCATAGTATGCGGAATGACATATATCATGACTCTATCTTCTTTTATCTTCGCGATTGTAAGGCTCGTGCCGTCTATCGCGATCGACCCCTTTTCCACAACGAGTTCCGCAAACTTTCGAGGGATGGCTATCCTAAGTTCCATATCGCCCCGGCCCTTGAGCACCCTCTCTATCCTGCCAACGCAGTCTACGTGGCCTGAAACAAAGTGGCCGCCTATACTGTCGCCGGCCTTGAGGGCTAGTTCGATATTGACCCTGTCCCCGAGCCTCTTATCCTTTAGGGTTGTTGTGTCGTAAGTGTGGCGAACAACGTCGAACGCGGCTTGAGCCTTTTCGGCCTTAATAACTGTAAGGCATACGCCGTCCACAGCCGCGCTGTTGCCTATCGCGATGCCGGACAGGCCGCTGGACTCTACCGTAATAGCCGCCCCGCTGAATCTCTTAACGATATCTTTGATGACGCCGGTTGATCCTACCAGGCCTGTGAACATTAAGCGACCTCACCCTCTATAAGAATATCGCGCTTGAATTGCCTCAATTTTATGCCCTTCAAAGATATTGCCTTTGAGATACGAGACGCGCCCATGCCTCCGACAGACGGAACGGCCGTTCTTCCGCCTATAATCTTAGGGGCGATAAAAAATAATACCCGATCGGCCAGGCCTTCGTCTAAGATGCTCCCCGCGACTTCTCCTCCGCCCTCAACGAGGACGTGCATTATGCCCCTTTTTGCCAATATCTTCAGTAGTCCTGCGATATTGACCCGCTCACCCTTAGACTTTACCACCAGCACTTCAGCGCCTCTTTCCTCAAGCGTCCTCTTCTTCTTAACATCTACAGGTTCAGCCGCGGCTATTACAAGCGGCGCTTTTTTAGAGTCCAAAAATACTTTTGCGTTCAGAAGGGTCTTTAGGCCGCTGTCTAAAACTATCCTGACTAATCTCTTTTTCGTAACCCGTAACCCGTAACCCGCAACCCGCAACGTCAGCCTGGGATTGTCCCTTATAATCGTATTCACACCAACCATGACAGCATCCACCTTACTCCTTATAAGCTGGCCATAGCGTCTGGAGTCAGCGCCTGTGATCCATTTGGAATCTCCAAGCCTGGTCGCGATCCTGCCGTCAAGGCTTTCAGCAAGCTTCAGCGTCACAAACGGAAGGCCTTTTGTGATAAATTTTATGTAAGGCCGGTTTATGGCCCTGGCCGCATCCTCCAAAACCCCTTCGACGATCTCTATCCCGCTTTTTTTCAACCTACGTATGCCCCTGCCGTTATTGATCGGGTTCGGGTCGCGCATGGCGATAACAACCGCCTTTATCCCGGATTCTATTATCGCGTCAGTGCAGGGAGGCGTCCTGCCAAAATGGCCGCATGGCTCGAGCGTCACATAGAGCGTTGAGCCTCTTGCGGCAAGAGCCGCCGCTTTTAAAGCATTTGCCTCCGCGTGTGGAAGGCCGGCGCACTTGTGAAAACCTTCCCCTACAATCTTATTCTCCTTCACAATGCACGCTCCGACTATTGGGTTGGGGCTTGTCATGCCCTCGGCTCGAAGCGCCAGGGCTATGGCGCGCCGCATATATCTTTGGTGGATCTTCATCGCGCCTTGGATATTTTCTTTAACTCTTCTACCACGCTGTACGGGATCTTAACCCTGCCAAGCTGCGCATTCTCCTTGCCGAGCCCGTGACAATCAGAGCCGCCGGTAGCGATGAGGCCGTGCTCCTTGGCTATCTTCTCATAACGCCTTGATATGCTTGCGTTGTGATCGCTGTGATACACTTCGATGCCTCTCAAGCCTTCGGCCGCAAAATCTTTTATGAGATCGTCGCGGTCTAAAGTATACGGATGCGCGAGGACCGGCGCGCCCCCCACGCCCAATATCAGCTCTATCGCCTTCTTTGGGTCAAAATGCGTGTGCGGGACATAGCAGGGTTTTCCAAATCCTATATATTTGTTGAATACCTCTTCCAGGGTGTTGACTTTACGCGAGTTCAACATGGCGCGGGCCAGATGAAGCCGCCCTACGGAGCCCTTGTCGCGGGCCAATTTAAAGACATCCCGCGGATCGATATCTATGTTATGGGCCTTGAGAAGCCTGAGCATTTCGTACATACGCTCCAGCCTTGAGTTTCGTATCGACAAAAGGGTCTCCTGAAACCGCTCATCGGTCCAATCCATGAAATATCCCAGCATGTGTATCTCGGCGTCATCTTTTTCAGCCGTCAATTCTACGCCGGGTATTATCTCGATGTCTATGTTGGATCGGCTGGCGAATTCCCGGCACGGCTGGATGCCGTCAACGCAGTCATGGTCGCATATGGCTACGGCCGCTAAGCCCTTATCGCGCGCGGCAGCCACCACCTCCTCGGGCGTGAACGTAGAGTCGGAATAATTGGTGTGGACGTGCAGATCGGCAAATTTCACAAGGCATCCCTTTCGGTCTTGGTCTTATTGATCTTATCTAATATGCCATTCACAAACTTTCCGGAATCCGCGTCGCCGTACTTCTTGGCTATATCTATAGCCTCGTTTATCGCGACCTTGGGCGGGATATCCTTGGAGTATAACAACTCATAGGCGGCAAATCTGAGTATGTTCCTGTCAACTACGGCCATGCGCTTGAGCTGCCAGTTTGTGGCGCATTCAGAGATTATCTTGTCCAGAGCGTCCCTGTTCTTTGTCACTCCGATAACAATGGAGTTGGCGAATTTTTTTGTCTCTTCATCGAGCTCCTCATTATCCTTCCAGAACCTCTCCATGCACGTCGCGCAGTCATCTTTGGTTATGTCAACGCCATAGAGCATCTTAAGCGCGTGTTCCCTTGCCTTCGTCCTCTTCCTCATCCTTTTCTCCTAAAATGGGGACAGCGCCTATTTATTTAAATGGGCGCTGTCCCCATTTTTACACCTTATTGTACAGATTCGCCATCTCGATCGCTGAGAGCGCCGCGTCGCGGCCCTTGTTGCCGTCTTTTGTGCCGGCGCGCTCTATCGCCTGCTCGAGATTATCGGCTGTGATCACCCCAAATACACATGGGATATCAGCGTCAAGAGAAATATTCGCCACACCCTTTGCCACTTCGCTCGCGATATAGTCGAAGTGAGGCGTTGAGCCTCTGATCACGGCCCCCAGGCAGATAACGCCGTCGTATTTCTTCGATTTGGCCAGCCTCTTCGCTACGGCCGGTATCTCAAACGCGCCGGGAACCCATATGACGTCCTGCGCCTTATCATCCGCGCCGTGCCGGATGAGCGTATCGAGACAGCCTTCGACAAGCTTTGACGATATGAACTCGTTGAACCGCGACACAACTACAGCGAACCTTTTACCCTTCGCGATTAACTCTGCTTTGATGACATTTGACATATGCTTTCTCCTTTCATACAGCCAGGTGGTGGCCCAGCTTTTCCTTTTTTACCTTCAGATACTTCTTGTTTACCTTTGTGGGCGCGACCTGAAGGCTCAGGCGCTCGATCACCTCTAAGCCATAACCTTCAAGGCCCACTATCTTCTTGGGGTTATTTGTGAGCAGCCTTATTTTCTTCAGGCCCAGATCCACCAGGATCTGCGCCCCTATTCCGTAATCCCTCAGATCCGGCTTGAACCCAAGCGCCTCATTCGCCTCTACTGTGTCGAGGCCGCGGTCCTGCAGTTCATATGCCTTGAGTTTGTTGGCAAGGCCTATGCCCCTTCCTTCCTGCCTCATATATAGGATGACGCCCTCGCCTCTATTTGATATCCTCTTCATGGCAAGCCGTAATTGTTCGCCGCAGTCGCACCTTTCTGAGCCAAATACGTCGCCTGTCAGACATTCGGAGTGAACCCTCACTATCGCCCCTGAAGGCTTCGGCGCCCCCCTGATAAGCGCGAGATGGTGATATTTATCTATCATGGATTCGTATACTATCAATTTAAACATCCCGAAGGCTGTAGGTATCTTGGTCTCGGCAATCCTTTTTATCAGCTTCTCGCGCCTCCGTCTATATTCTATCAAATCTGATATGGCGCATATCTTAAGCCCGTGTTCTTCAGCAAAAGTTACAAGATCGTCTCTCCGCGCCATAGTCCCGTCGTCTTTCATTATTTCGCATATGACGCCCACAGGATAGAGGTCGGCCAGGTGAAGAAGGTCCACGCACGCCTCTGTGTGGCCGGCCCTCACTAAGACACCGCCTTCATGGGCCCTTAGCGGAAAGATGTGGCCGGGCTTTATCAAATCCTCCAGCCTGGTATTGGGGTTGGCTAACGCATTTATGGTCCGCGCCCGATCATGCGCTGAAATGCCTGTAGTGATCCCATGTCTGGCGTCACACGATATCGCCCAGTTCGTCTTATAAGGGTCCTGCATCTTAATCGCCATAGGGTGGAGATCGAGAGAGTCTAATCTTTTGGGTGTCATGGGAACGCATACCAGGCCTCTTGCGAACTTGGCCATAAAATTTATATCGGATGGCTTGACGGCAAAGCCTGCCATTATTAGGTCGCCTTCATTCTCACGGTCTTCGTCATCGATAACGATAACCATCCTGCCGGCTTTCAAATCTTCTAATATGTCTTCGATTGAATTGAATTTCATATCCCTCACCCTACCCTCTCCCCGAAAGGCGAGAGAGGGTAAAAATAAAAAACCCCGTTCTTCTTCGGGGGTTTTTTGCCGCGCATCGGGACACCCTGTCATGATTAGCGTTAGGTCGGGACACAGGGTGTCTTAGTTCGCGTTTAAGGATGTTCCGCTATTCGTATTTTTCTTCTCCCATCCCGACTAAACGGTCGGCACTTGAATCTCACAAGTTCAATCCCGAAGATCCGGGACTCGCGGGCTTTACCGCCGGTTGAGGGATCCTCAAGCCGTCTCACGCCTTGAATTACCTCACCCCGAAGATTAACGGTATTGTACCATAGAGACGGGCTCTGTCAAGATAAAAATGGGGACAGGCCACTTTTTAGCCACATTAATGTGGGCAGCCTACTTTTCAGGCTATTATGACAGCTGGAAAAGTAGACTGTCCACATCTCGAAAAAGTAGCCTGTCCCCATTTTTGAGGAAGGATTTGACACCACATATCTATTGTGTTATATTTAATCTCAAAATCACAGGAGGTGGACATGGCAAGGAAGACGCTGGCTCTAATGATATGGGTATTGGCATTATCGTTACTTTTCAGTTTTGTATGGGCCGAGGAGCTCAAGCGGCCTGTTCCGGCAAAGACGCCGGCAGGCGGCGCGGTTAAGAGGCCGAATTTTTCCTTTATTTTCGGAAACATAACAAGGGTAGATCTATCCGACCCTAATAAGCCAAGGCTTGAGGTTAAAAGCGACCCAGATGGTTCCGCGCGCGCTCTCGAACTGACACCGTGGACGACTATAACAAAGGTGACCGATATATCGGAGCTTAAAGCCGGCGATACAGTCAGGATCATGGCGCGGAAGGTAGACGCGAATGAAGTCGCTATGACAGTGGTGTTCGGAAAGATAAAAAATAGAAGCATACCCGGCCAGGCTAGACCTAAAACACAAAATGCCGCAGCAGCCGCGGCGCCGGCCAAGGCCGCTGGAAAGTAGGGCACATGGAAAAAGAGTTAAGACAGGAGCTGGCGAGGATGGAGAAGGAGTTCATGCTCCTTTACGAGGTTTCGAACGCGATGCGGACCACGCTGAAGCTCGACCAGATCCTGTACATAATACTTACAGCCCTGACAGCGCATGAAGGCCTGGGGTTCAACCGCGCGCTCCTATTCTTAGTCAATGAAAAAGAGAACGTCCTTGAAGGCGTGATGGGCATAGGCCCGCACTCGGCCGAAGAGGCCGGAAAGATATGGAACGCCATATCGAACATGAAGATGACGCTGGAGGACTTTATCGCGTCATACGACAACTTCAGGAAGGACAGCGCGTCAAAGCTCAACAACCTCACCAAGGGCATCAAGATCCCTCTCAGGGAGGATATGGGGATACTCGCGCTCACCATCTTGGAGGGGATGCCGTTTGAGATAACCAGCGATGAGGCCAGGAAGAAGGTCGAGCCGGAATTGCTGAAGACGCTCGGAACAGACTATTTTGTCACCATACCGCTCAAGGCAAAGGATAAGATTCTTGGAGCGCTTTTGGTTGACAACATATTCAATAAAAAACCGATAACGAAGTTCGACGTCAGGATGCTGACGCTCTTCGCCAACCATGCGGGCCTCGCCATAGAGAATTCCAGGCTGTATGAGGAGACCCTATACCTGTCCAATATAGACTGGCTTACCAAGCTCTGGAATTACGGCAAGTTCCAGCAGCTTCTGTCTGTCGATTTAGAGAGGGCGAAGCTAAATGACTCGCCACTCAGCCTGGTAATGCTGGATATAGACAATTTCAAAAACTTCAACGATACCTTCGGGCATCTGAAGGGCGACAGGGTATTAAGCGATATAGCCAAACTGATCAAGGATAATTCGCGTAAGCTTGACCATGTCTCGAGGTACGGAGGCGAGGAGTTCAGCATTATCATGCCGGGTACAGATAAACCCAACGCTGTATTCTCATGCGAAAGACTTAGGCGGGAACTGGAGAGGTTCTATCGGGAAGACAACTCTATACCCCTGGTTAACAAGCTTACCATAAGCCTCGGCGTCGCGAGTTTCCCGGAAGACGCGCGCACAAAAGAGGACCTGGTAAACAAGGCGGACCTGGCGCTCTACGAGGCCAAGCGTTCCGGTAAGAATATGACGCTGTCTTATAAGGTTGGGATTGGACAGGCAAGGTCTTCTTAGGCTGGCGCTTTCGCTTCTTCTTCCCGAACTTCTTTTTTTGAATCCACAAGAAATTTAACCGATACTATCTTGGATACGCCTCTTTCCTGCATCGTTATGCCATACATAACATCCGCGAGCTCGATGGTCTTTTTGTTATGCGTTATGATAATGAACTGCGACATCTTCAGAAAATCCTTCAGCACATTAGAGAAACGGCCTATATTTGACTCATCGAGGGGCGCGTCTATCTCATCAAGGACGCAGAAGGGGCTGGGTTTGACCTTGAATATGGCGAATAGGAGCGAGATGGCGGTCAGGGCCTTCTCGCCGCCTGATAGGAGCGTGATATTCTGGAGCTTCTTGCCTGGGGGCCTCGCGACGATCTCTATGCCGGATTCCAGGACATCCTGGTCGTCTATCAATATCAGTTCGGCCTGGCCGCCGCCGAAGAGGAGCCTGAAGAAATTTTTAAACTCGACCTGTATCTTCTGAAATACATCTATGAACAGCTCCTTAGTGGTCTTGTTTATCTTCTGGATCGCCTTATGGAGCGACTCCTTGGCGTTGACCAGGTCCTGCTGCTGGTGCGTTAGAAAAGCGTATCGCTCTTCCAGTTCTTTATGCTCTTCTATGGCTACCAGGTTCACAGGCCCCATCTCGTCCAGCATTACCTTCATCTCCTGGACATTGGACCTGATCGTCTCCCAGTCCGCGCCTTCTTCAATTTCTACATGGAAAGAATCCAGATCTATCTTATAGGCGGCAGATATCCTGTCTTTCATCGCGCTCTTCTTATAACTTATATCCATCACCTTCATCTCAACGGCCTTCAACTCATTTCTCAAGTCTCCTAAGCCCTTTTCCCTGTCTTTGTGCTCCAGCTCGGCCATGCCGAGTTTATCAGCAAGGTCAGCCCTTTCTTTCTCAAGGACGCAAGTTTCTTCGTTGAACAGGGCGGTGTCTTTCTCGAGCGCTATATTCTCGGCTTCTATGGATAAGATCTCACTTGAGAGCTCTTCCTGCCTGGCGATAGATTCCGCGAGGAGGGCCTCTTTCGAGGCCAGGGAGCCCTTCAACTCCAGAAGACGCGCCTCCTCTTTCCTGGATCCTTCTCCCAGCCTGGCAAGCTCTTTTTCAAGCGACACCAGTTCGGTCTTGATGGTGGCCAAATTCAGGCTGAGCGAGCCTATCTCTTTCCTGTCATTTCGTATCCTGGTTTCAAGTTCCGCCGCAAGGCCCTGGAGACCGGCGTTACGGGAGGAGAAGACATTCGCCTCTGTCTTAAGCGCTTCCTCCTTTAGTCTTACAGCATCGATGGCCTCCCTGATCTCATCCAGCTCCAGATCCGCTATCGAGACTTCGTCTTTAAATTTCTTCACGGCGTCTTCCTGCGACTTTTTCTTTGAGGCGAGCCCCGTGAGATTTATTTCTTCCTGCCGAAGGGCATCATCCAATCCTTTTACCTTCGAAGCCATCTTCTCCATAGACGCGGTCGCTGCATTTCTCTCCCCTTCTATTTTGAGGGCGGTCTGAGAGGCCGAGACAAGCCTTTCCCTGAATTCTCCAAGACGCTCTCTGCGGCCAATGAGGAGCGACTCCTCCTTATCGCCTGGCGCGCCGCCCGAGAGCCTGCCGTCATAAAATACCTCGCCTTGTTTTGTCACCAAACGACGCGCGCCGGGTTTAAACCCTTGAGCGTCATCGATCGAATTCACCAGATAGGTATCCTTGAAGATATGATCGACCAGTCCTCTAAATACCGGGTCCACCTTTACGTAGTTCGCGATCGGGGTCAGGCCTTCCGCGAAGCGATCCGGATGCCTGTCTTTACCAGAGGCGTTATTCAACCCTTCGACAGGCATAAAATTTGACCTGCCGAGCCTATTTGCCTTCAGGAAGGCAATCGCGGAAAGGGCGTCTTTTCTGGTATTCACAATAATCGTTTGGGCGTCCTCTCCCAGCACAGCGTTTATTGCCTCTTCGTACCCCTTCTCGACATCGATCATATCCGCGAGGACGCCTACTATCCCGGAAAGGGGAGATTGGCCGTCTTGAGCACCGGACAGAATGGCCTTTACACCGGCGCTAAAACCTTCGCGGCGCTTGACTATATCCTCCAGAAATTCCACCTTAGATTTTAAAGAGGCCTCCAGATTCTTCCCGTCGGCGAGGGCCTCTTCCAGTGTCTTCATGGCGGCTAGGCCGTTATCATATTCTCCCCGCGCTGCCGCAAGCTCGCCCCTTAAGGCCGCCGAGCTATCCTCAAGGAGCCTGAGCTCTCCTGCGGTTTCGCCTAATTTGGATTCTTCTTCTCCAAGTTCTTTGGATACGTTCTCCTTCTCCATCGCCAGGCGGCGCTGGCGGTTCAGCCTGTTGGTGAGTTCCGAGCCGAGTTTTATGAGTTCATTTCTGGCATGGGTCTCTTTTGCCAGGAGCTCCATCATCTCTAATTTGTTGGACCTGACCGCTTTTTCATTGGCATCCACCAGATGGGCCAGCTCCGCGAGGCGTGACTGGTTTTCGACGCTTAGCCTTGCCTTCTCCTCTTTTTCTTCGGATACGCGCGATACGTCAAGTTTGAGTTTATTCGCCAACTCGATCTGCTCGAGGCGCTTGCCATTCAATGCGCCGATTTCTCCAGAAAGCCCTTCGCGCAAACTCGCGGCCTCTTCTATCCTTTCCCTGTTTATCTCTATCTTATGCCTGTTCTTGTCGAGGCCGCTCAAAAGCTCCACATGCCTGTTCTTAAGCTCTGCGACGCTTCTATTCTTCGAGTCAAGCACAATCCTGAACTCTGTTATCCTGTCGCTGAGAGAACCTGCTCCTTGCGCTAATTCTTTTTCGCGCGCGGCTACGTCGCCGAGCTCGACAGAGGCTGTCTTCTCCTCGCTCTTCAGGGCCCGATACTCATAGGACGATATCTTCAGCTCCAGCTCCTTCAACTTCTCCAGCTCTATCTTGTATTTCTCGGCCTTGCGCGCCTGGCGTTCTATGGATGAGATCTGGCGCTTCACTTCTTGTATGATATCGTTTATTCTCAGGAGGTTATTCTCGGTGTCCTCGAGCCTCCGCATCGCCTCCTTCTTCTTCGCCTTATATTTCGTTATTCCGCTCGCCTCCTCAAAGACATAGCGCCTGTCTTCAGGCCGCGAGCTCAGTATGAGATCCATCTTTCCCTGTTCGATAATAGAATAGGATTCGGTGCCGATGCCGGTTCCCATCAGGAGCTCTGATATGTCCTTGAGGCGGACAGGCGTCTTGTTTAAGAGATATTCATTCTCTCCGGACCGGAATATCCTGCGGGTTATCGTTACTTCATCGTAGTCTATGGGAAGGATGCGCTTTTCGTTGGACAGGACGAGGGAGACTTCGGCAAAATTGATGGGTTCTTTCGTGTCGGTGCCGTTGAATATGACATCCTGCATGCTTGAGGCGCGCATCGACTTTGTCGACTGCTCGCCAAGCGCCCACCGTATCGAGTCTCCTAGATTGCTGTTATGCACTATGAAATTCTCAGCGATGAAATTATGATTATCCAATACTGTCAGGTCATAAACCCATTCTTCCTGATGGACCTTTTTTATCTCCACAATCTCGTCCCAATATATATCCGAATTCGCTATTGTGGCGAGGTAGTCGAAGATGGATTTGGCCAATCCTGAAAGTATACCATGTTCGGCGACTATACTTAACGCCTCCCGCAAACCCTGGCGGGTCGGTGAGCATCTATCTTCATAGTAGCTCACCAGCCTGGGCGATATTTTTTTAATCCTTTTTACATTAATCCCGGAAAGCTTGACCAGTGTTTTAAATACCTTATTGACCTCTGGTATAAGATCCAGGTTGAGATTAGTCTTATAATCAAGCGTTCTTATTTTTTCTACCTTTTTAGATTTTTCGCCGACGAAACGCAAAAGGCCCGCCAATCTCTTCACATTTTCAATGCCATAAATGTAAACAGAGTAATAATCCCTTTTCTTTTTGAGGATGGTGTTGGTAGCGCACTTTCTCTTGTTCCTGATCAACGATATTATGCCCAGACGCAATAACAGGCCCTGCACCCCTTCGGCCAATGTCCGCGAGGCAGTTGTATATTCAAAATAAGGCAGCCTGCCGTCGCTTCGTTCCATCGAAATATACGCATCGCCCTCAAATAGGCTTGATAAAAATGAGGTTATTATCGTCTGGTCGGCTGAAAAGATTTGCGGCGGCACCTTTTTGTCTTTCGAGCGGCTTCCTACTATAAGACCAAATGCCTTCTCGAGAAATTGACATAAAGCGTGGGAAAAGATCAGGACATCGCGGCAGGTTTTTTTGTAGCGGAAGACTTTTGCTTTTACGCCAAAGGCCGCATGCGCAGTTAATACAAAATCTTTTACCACTTCCTCATCCTCGTTAACAAACCAGACCTGGTTGACCTTGGTCGTCCTGCCTTCGGATATAATATAACCCAGGAATCGCGCGATATGGGTATTGATTTTGCGCGGCAGAACGAAACCACCCGCATCCGAGCCTTTGGCCTTGATAAAGTTAACAAAATCAGGAAGATCGGTTATTCCATTCTTCTCTAATAGGTCCATAAAATTTGGCAGGCTAATCGCCTGTTCATCTAAAACTGATTTTAGCGCTGTATATTTTATCCCGCAAGAGTCCGCCATCTCCGAGAGGGTTTTGTATTTTGACTTCAATGACCGCGCAAATTCTGACAGCTCTTCTGAAAATGGGAGATATATCGAATCTGAATTTGTAAAACCTTTTAGTATTTTAAATAACTCCAATTCAGCTTTTGTATGATGAAGTTTTAGCGTGCGAGGAGAGGCAATCCTGACTCCTACTTTTAGTTGATCCGCCGTCAAGGTTATAAGGTTTGAGTTCTCGATGCTAAAAAATGGATGGAAGTGGGTAGCCTTTATCGTCCTGCCAGACTTAGTTTTTATCTTCAATAGATAGTCGGGGGCCCTGCGTTTTATAAATGCGTATATGGGCCTTGGTTCGATCTTCAGGGTCTTGGGGTTTAGGGAGAGGATACGGGTGTTAAAAGAGCGCGGATAGACTATATAGCCATCATCCAGCTTCTCTATCTTCTCCGGATCGTGAAATACCGAGTCTACTAATTCTTTTATGGCTATCTCAGAGCCATCAGCCAGACAGACCTTGCTTGAGCCGCTTAAACATTTACCGCAGCCGTTGGGACCGACTACGGCTGTGACGCCGGGCTCGAAATTGAGGACGGTCTTTTCCGCGAATGATTTAAAACCGGTGAGTTCCAGCCGCTTAAAATACATATAATAAATCCGCCTCTTTTAAAGCAGTTCAATATATAAAGGACAACAATACATATTAAAATATATCATGCTGTCATATTAAAGTCAAGACCGATGCCGCATAAAAATGGGGACAGCGCCTATTTATAATTGCTGCCTCTAAAAGGCGCTGTCCCCATTTTCGCAATGGTGGATAACTTTTTTATCGCCTACTTCACTTCTACTATCTCGTCATCCTTATAGGTAAAACGCGGGGCGCCGTCTTTCTTATGTATCTTCGTCTGGTATACTTCAAGTTTGTCTCCAGCGCCCTTCTTCATCCAGAAATCCAGGTCATACATCGCGGTTCCGTCCGCTGTCGCAAAATCTGTGCAGGCAAAATATGCGTCGTCCTTCTTTATATGGCTTACCTTATCCTCGTGCACCTTAATAAGTTTAAGGCTAAGCGCCTTCCCATCAACCGCGTCTGTAATAGGAAATACGCCGTTATTTGCCGCTGTGATACCCGCTATGTGTCCCTTAATCCCATTTATTATCTTATCCGCTGAGACCGTAATCTTTTCGCCCGGGGCCACACCGTGCGGAGGATGTTCAGACGTCTTCACAGGCTGCCCTGCAGCCGCCGCAGGATGCTCGACCGGCTTAGGCTGTCCAGCCGCTTTGCCCGGATGTTCTGCCGCAGCTGCCTTGCCGGGATGTTCTGCCTTAGCCGCTTCCGCCGGATGCTCGCCGGGATGTTCCATAGCGTAAGAAATCCCAAAAAATATTGCTACCGCCAAAACCATAATAACACTGAATACCTTTTTCACAGCTTTTACCCCTCCCTTTTTTTACTTTTAATTTTTGATTTTTGATTTTTTATTTTCCTACCCACCTCCTTTCAAATTCTTAAAAGACATCTGTATCTCAACATCGCTAAATCTTGAACCGTTCAATTCCGCATAAGGCCAGACGAAGAAATTCAGCGAGCGCCCTCCCGCGCCGCGGGAGTATTTTAAGTTTATGTCCCTTCCTGTCGTCAGGTGGACTCTATTCTCATCGATATGACCGAAGAAATAATCCCGTCTTTGGGGATGTTTATCGGCCTCTGATACATCAACCGGAATCCATCCTTTATCCTTTAAATAAAACTTTGCCCAGCAATGATACCCTTTTATATCTCCGCTTGCTTTGTCTTGAGGCACCGGAAGGCCTATCTCAAACTTTGCCGGGATGCCAATCGATCGGACCAGAGATATGAATAGAGAGTGATAATCGCTGCAGATCCCCTTTTTATGTTCAAGCGTCAATAGGCTGTCGCCTATGCCGCAAATCTTAGGATCGTCCTTGGAGTATACAAGTTCATCTATAATATAATCATAGATGGCCCTTACCTTCGCCATATCGCCCTCTTTGCCCTGCGTTATCCCCCCGGCAAGCTTTTTTATCTTTCCATTGACAGGGACAAGGCGGTCTGCCTTAAGGAGACGGGACAATAGCATGCCGGAGGTCTTGGGGCTATCCGAAAAGTCGCATTCCCTGCGATCGACTTTAAATGACACTGATATCTCAAGACTGTCTTTATCCAAATCCAACGCCCCCGCATGGTTTAAATAGAGGGCCTTGTTGCCATACTCTCTATCCTCTATCACCTTTGCGCTGAATGGCCCATCCAGCTTGAAATCTTCTATGGTCTGGCAGTTGTCGTTTACAGGATAGGGTACCCATACCTGAAGGCCTTTTGTCTCTTTGGGGAGGTTCTTTAAGAGAATCCTTTCCTCGATGATGAAAGTCCTTTCTTTATTATTGGGCTCGGCAGACGATACGGCCGCGGGAGTAATGATTGCCAGCGCGATACAGGAGGAAATGAAGATTCGCATATGAGGCGATCCCTGGTCCTACCTGAGAAAAACTCCCAGTATCCCGGCGCCGACAACTATAAACGCCGGATGGACCCTGGTATAGACAAACAGGACAAACGACCCTATAATTATAATAATATTTTTCGGATTCGTCAATTGATTCATGTCTACAAGCCGGAACGCGAGAGCGATGATCATGGCGAATATGGCTAATTGAATCGTGCCAAACGCGCTCTTTATGGCTGGGAGGTCCTTATACTTCAGATAGATGGACGAAACAAAGAACATCAGCGCCGCCGGCATTATGAAATTCCCGAGATTCGCCGCTATGACCCCCGGCATGCCCGATATCTTATACCCTGTGTATGTGGCGAATTTTATGGATAGGGCCCCCGGCAATATCTTAGCGGCGCCTAACATATCCAAAAATTCTTCCGGCGTCAGCCAGTGATATCTCTCGACGATTTCCTTTTCTATTAAAGGCAGAAGCGAGTCCGCGCCTCCGAAGGCGAATATCTCCACTCTCAGGAACGCTATAAATAGATTTATCAGGACCATCTTTCAGTGTTCCTTATCGTCAGATTACTTCGTCGCCTCAAACATAAACTATGGCTCCTCGTAATGACGATAACGTCTTTGCGAGGCACGAAGTGCCGAAGCAATCTCTAATGTTCCTTCCCCAGGATCATGTCGAGGCCGTGCGGCAGGGTCGCGAGAACAGCCTCGAGCGACTCTTTCGCGCCCTTTGAGCTCCCGGGTAGATTTATAATCAATGTCTTCCCTCTTATGCCTGCTATACCGCGGGACAGCATTGCCCTCGGGCTCGATTTAAAGCAGGCGAAGCGCATCGCTTCAGGGATGCCCTGAACCTCTTTTTCGATGACATCCCTTGTCGCCTCGGGTGTTCTGTCCCGCTCCGTAAAACCCGTGCCTCCGTCGGTTAATACCAGATCTACTTTTAAATCATCGGCGTATTCGATCAGCTTCGCCTTTATCATATCAGGTTCATCGGGAACTACCTCATACTTCACGACCTCTGCCGGGATCTTCCCGGCAAGTTCCTGGACTATTTTACCGCTCTCATCTTTTCTCATCCCCTTAGAACACTTGTCGCTTATCGTCAATACCGCAACCTTGTAAATTTCTTTTTCTGGTTTCTGGTTACTGGTTTCTGGTTTCTTCATGTATCTATCACCTCTACCTTATCTCCTGGCTTAACAATGCCGCCTTTTAAAACTCGGCCGAAGATTCCTTCGGTCGGCATTACGCAGTCGCCAGCCTGATAATAGATGCTGCACCTCGTGTGGCACTCTTTGCCTTTTTGAGATATCTCTATCAGGGCGTCTTTCCCAAGCCCAAGCCTATCCCCTATTTTTAGCCGCAGCAGGTCTATCCCGCTGGTAGTGATATTCTCGGCAAAATCCCCTGAATTCACCTTTAGTCCTTTGTCCTTCATCTTCTGTATAGACTCCTCTGCCAACAGGCTGACCTGCCTAATCTTGCCGCCGGCGTGCGCGTCTCCTACGATCCCGAAATTCTCCTTCAGCTCCACGGATTTGACGTTCCGTTTCTTCATGCCTTTTTTTTCGGAAATCGACACAGCGACTATTGTGCCTTTCTGGTTTCCGGTTACTGGTTTCTGGTTACTCTCTAACATATTCCCCGCTCTTTCCGCCAGTCTTCTTCAATAACTTTATCTCCGATATCACCATATCCTTATCCACAGGCTTACACATGTCGTATACGGTAAGCGCGGCGGCTGATACGGCCGTCAACGCCTCCATCTCGACGCCTGTCCTGCCCAGACAGGATACTTCGCTTTTAATAATCACGGAACCTTTTAGTATCTTAAATTCAATCTTCACATTCGATATCTCAAGAGGGTGGCATAAGGGTATGATCTCCGGAGTCTTCTTCGCCGCCATAATGCCGGCAACCCTCGCGCAGGCGATTGGATCGCCTTTAGGAAGAGTCCCGGCTTTTAAGCTCTTAATTGTCGCTGGCTTCATGCAAACTATCGCTTCAGCAACGGCAGCCCTCTTGGTTGCAGGTTTTTCACTTATATCTGCCATTCTGATAGCAGATATAATTTTTGATTTTTGATTTGTATTTTTTATTTTTGATTTTTTATTTTTGATTTTAATTACCCCCCTATCTGGCACATCAGATATTCCGAATACTCCACGCCGCCGGCGCCCAATAGATGCTCTTTGGGTTTTCCGCGAACCGATGACTCGATCAAACCAATTAGCCCTTCGTCGTCTATTCCATTCCTCAAGGGGCCTTTCAAATCCACCTTGGCTTCCGCGTGGAGACATGCCTTCATGTATCCGTTGGATGTGAGCCTCAAGCGGTTGCAGCTTGAACAGAATTTATCCGTCATTGGCGCGATTGTGCCGAATGTCCCCAAGGAATCTTTAAATCTGAATACTTTTGCCGGGCCGCTGCCCTGCAGTCCCGCGTTGTCAAAGCCGCGAAAGTTTCCGGCTATATCCATGACGTCTCTCGCGGAGATGGCGGTATTATTTTTATAGAATGCGTTGATAGGCATGAATTCGAGAAAGCGCACGTGGATAGGGTCTTCGAGGGTGAGCGCTAAAAACTTTAACACTTCGGCCTTGTCGATGCCGTCCAGTAGAAGGCAGTTGATCTTTACCGGTGACAGCCCGGCGCAAAGAGCCTCCCTGATCCCGCCTTCCACATCTCCCAGCTTTCCAAATCTGGTGATCGCTTTATATCTATCCCCATCCAATGTATCAAGGCTTATGTTCACCCTTTTTAAACCCGCGTGTTTTAATTGGGCGGCGTGTTCCTTCAAAAGAACCCCGTTGGTAGTCATGGAGATATCGCTGATGCCGTCTATGCGCGCCAGCAATTCTATGAGATCCGCTATATCCTTCCTCACGAGGGGCTCGCCTCCGGTCAGGCGTATCTTTGCTATCCCAAGCGAGGCGCATACCCTTACGACCCTGGCTATCTCCTCAAATCTGAGGAGCTCGTCGTGCGGTCTGGTTACAATACCGGACTCCGGCATGCAGTACGCGCACCTTAAGTTGCACCTGTCTGTAACCGATATGCGCAGATAGTCTATACGCCTGCCGAATGCATCTATTAGCTTACTCATAAGCGTATCTAACCTGTTCAGATTGTCAGGACTAAGTCCACTTTTTTAAGCGCCTCTTTGGCCGAGGGCTTCAAGTTTGAATTTCTATTCTTGACCAATATCGCCAGATCCGGTTTGATGTGTCTTAAAACGCTCGTGCCTTCGATGACGATGCCGTTTGTATCTTTAAAACCAGACATGGCTTTTTTAAGACCTGCCCTTAGGCCATCTGATCTGGCTCGCAGCCAAAGCACATTTTTCGCGCCAGCCGCCTTAAAGCGGCCCGTGTCCTTGCCGAATTCACCCAATCTGGCTTCGTCGTCTACAATGGAAAATTTAGACTCCATCGCGTCGCACGCGCCGCAGTCTCTATGGGTCGGGCATGCGCCATTATGCAAAACCGTAACCTTGAGCGCAGACCATCCTTTTAAGCCTTTTAGCAGGCCCTCGACAACCCTCGTCTTCCCAACCCCGCTATGCGCCCCGGACACAGTTATTATCTTCATGAGGCTATCCCTAACTTCTTCATCTCGGCGTAGGAGAAATTAGGCCCGTCGGTGCAGACATACTTTCCCTTAACGTAACAATGGCCGCATTTGCCTATGCCGCATTTCATGTAACGCTCAAGAGAGGCGTAGATATTCTCCTCTTTAAACCTAAGTTTCAGCATGTCAAATATGGCGAATTTTATCATGAGTGGAGGCCCGCAGAGAACCGCTATTGAAGTTTGAGGATTGATCTTAATCTTTGGGAATAGAACGCACACGACCCCGCACGCGCCGCCCCACGATTCGTCCGGGACGTCTACGGTAAGATGGATATCGGTATCTGCCTCATCGCGCCAGGACTTCACCTCATCGGTATATATCATATCCTTAGGCGTCCTCGCGCCGTAGACGATCTCCACCCTGCCATAGGACTTTCTGTTTTTAAAGACTTGCTGAATGACCGGCCTTAACGGCGCCATGCCTATACCGCCAGCGACGAAGAGCAGATCCCTTTTTTTCATCTTATCCAGCGGAAAGGTATTGCCGTAAGGCCCGCGCGCTCCAACTGTATCTTTGACTTTAAGATTATGCATGGCCCCTGTCAGACTGCCGATCTTCTTGACTGAAATCTGGAATCTGCTGCTCTTTGCGGGGGAGGAGGCGAATGTGAACGGCGCCTCGCCGTACCCGGGGAGCGACAGCATCATAAATTGCCCGGGTTTATACTTTAACAGATCGCCGCTCTTATCCTTGACGCGGAGCGTAAAGGTCTTGACATCAGCTGTCTCGTCAACAATCTTTTCTATTACGGCTTGTTTTGGCAGATATTCGTTTCTCACTTTACGGCTTCCCTTATGAGCTTCCTTATGCTGATATTCCCCGGGCATGTCTCTATGCATCTGGCGCAGCCGACGCAGCTCGGCGTCCCATAGCGGTCTACATCATGATTCAGCTTATGCTCAAAGAACCTTCTGATATGGTCTTTATGGAGCGGAAATGGGGCGCTCCCTCCCGCCATCCTCGTAAAACCCGCGTATGGACAACCGTCGCAATACCGCAGACGCTCGCCTCTATCGCCGCTTATTCTGTCTACAACACTGAAGCAGCCGCATGTGGGGCATAGCGTTACACATCCTGAGCAGATGACGCAGCGCTGTCCGATATCATCCCAAACCGATGGCTCGACTGAATCGTTGGCCATCGTTTTGGCAAGTTTCTTATAATCGATCTTCTCAGGTTCTTTAGTAAAATCCTTCAGCACTGCCTTTGCCTCTTTCTCATCCTGCGGCGAAGCCCTTTTAAATAATCTTTTGTTCTCCCCAACAATTTTTTCGCCTTTCTCCGAACCGATATCGATGATGTATCCGCGGCTGACTGCCCTCATCTGGAGGTCAAAACCGGATTTCGCGACAGGGCCTGCGCCCATCTCGTCGCAGAAGGCCTTTGCGGAACACCTCTTACTGCAGGCGAGCGCTATGAATGTGGATCGTCCCATCTTTGTCTTGTACGGTTCATCCGCGAATTCCCTCTCGATGAAGAATTCGCGCATAAGGACCAGCGCCTTTATGTCGCAGGGCCTAACGCCGTAAAATACCCTCGTTCTTTTGTCTTCGATAGGCGCGAGTTCGCTCCTCCGGGCCGACTTTATCTCGAAGAGAGGTTCTGTCTGAGGCAGTAAAAACGCCCTCGGCGATATAACGGAGTTTCCGTCGTAATCCGGAAGTTCTCCGCCGCCTGTCTTGGCATCGCCAAAGACTATATCGGTTAAATGTTCCCGCCTCGGGGCGATGAATTCATCGCAGGAACTCTTCAAGACTTTGATGAGAACCTTCAAGTGTTCACGCGTGATAAAAGGTCTGTTCATACCCCTCACCCTTGCCAACGGGACACTCTACAGCTGAGCATTTACGCTGATGCTGTAGGGTGTCCCGATGCTTGGATTCATTTAACTTTCTCAATCTTCGCCGCGCAGGCCTTATACTCGCCTATCTTGCAGACAGGGTCGAAGGCGCTGTTGGTCAGGACATTCGTCGGTTCATCGGAAAAATGAAACGGCATCCATAAGACGCCCTTTTTTATCTTGTCTGTTACTTCCGCGGCAACCACCAGCTCTCCCCGACGCGTCTTTACCTTGACCCTTGACCCTTGAGCCTTGAGCCCTAATTGTTCAGCATCCGCCGGATTCATCTGGACGAAATTGCGCGGATATTCCCGCAGCAGATTCGAGACCCTCCGGGTCATAGTCCCTGTATTGTAGTGGAACAGCATCCTGCCTGTGCTCAGGATAAACGGATACTCCTCATCCGGAACCTCGGCCGGAGGTTTATTCTTAATCGGCATAAACTTACCGAGCCCTCTTCTGAATTTTCCCAAATGAACAACCGGCGTTCCAGGGTGTCCTTTTGACGGGACAGGCCACTGCAGACCGTTGGTGTCTACTCTCTCGAAACTTACTCCCTGAAATATTGGGGTTAGAGACGCCATCTCATCCAGCGCATTCTTAGGATCAGGATCTATCGGATACCCAAGCCGTCTTGATATCTCGCAGACGATCTCTCCGTCAGTCTTGCCGGATAGAGGCTCTATCGCCTTCCTAACTCTCTGAAACCTGCGTTCAGCGCAAGTGAACGTGCCGTCTTTCTCCGCGTAGGAAGCGCCCGGCAATACCACATGCGCTAACTTTGCCGTCTCGCTCAAGAATATCTCCTGAACGATGAGAAACTCCAGGCTCTTTAAGGCCCGCTCTATCATGTGCGTATCCGGGTCTGTCCGCACCTGGTCTTCTCCTATAATATAGAAACATTTTAACGACCCTTCGATGGCCTTCTGCATCATATCTGTGAGCGTGAATCCAGCCTTGGAGGGCAGTTTTACGCCCCAGGCATCTTCAAATTTCTTGCGCACTGCCTCATCGGTCACAGGCTGATATCCTGGATAGACATTGGGCAGAGCGCCCATGTCGCACGCGCCCTGGACATTATTCTGGCCGCGCATCGGATAAACACCAGAGAATTCCTTGCCCACGTGCCCTGTGACCATAGCCAGGTTGGCCATGGACATCACGTTATCCGTGCCGACAGTGTGTTCTGTCATCCCGAGAGAATACATAATGCAGCTTCTCTTGTTGGTCGCATAGAGTCTTGCGGCCTTCTTGATCAACTCAGGCTCGAGGCCTGTTATATCTTTTACAGACTCAGGCGTATAATCCTTCACAACCTCCCAGAGCTCGTCGAAACCCTCCGTGCGTTCCGCTATAAATTTCTCATCGTGCAGGTGTTCTGTAACAATATAATTTATCATCGCGTTTATAAGGGCGATATCAGAGCCGGGATACTGCTGGATGTAGATGGAGGCGTTTTCCGCGGGGAGAATCCTGCGCGGATCGCAGACTATAATCTTGGCGCCGTTGTCTATGGCGGTCCTGACGCGCCACCCCACTATAGGATGCGCCTCTGTCGGATTCGATCCTATAATGAGGATGCAGTCCATAAAGGGGAGTTCATCATAGGAGTTAGTGCTCGCGCCGGAACCGAATGACTGGTTTAAACCCGATACCGTGGCGGAATGACATGTGCGTGCGCAGTGGTCGACGTGAGGCGTGCCAAGACAGGCGCGGCCGAACTTCATCATAAGGAAGTTCTCCTCATTCGTGCATCGCGCTGATGTGCAGACCGCGAGGGCCTCCGGGCCGTATTTTGCCTTTATCTGGCTTAGCCTCTTCGCGACATAATCGAGCGCCGCCTCCCAGGAGGCTTCCTTGAATTTGCCGTTTTGTTTTATGAGCGGTTTTTTCAGGCGATCGGGGTGTTGAACAGGTTCGTGGGCGTGCCACCCCTTTACGCAGAGATATCCCTTCGAGACAGGGTTAGACTTCGATGGGATTACACCCACAATCCTGTTGTCGCGGACATCGAGGTAGAATCCGCATCCTACCCCGCAATATGGACAGGTCGTAAGTACATGCTTCATCATTTTTTCCCGCGCAGATACACGAACCAATACGTAAGGCCCACCAAAACTCCGCCGCCGATGATATTGCCCAGGGTTACCGGCAAAAGGTTCTTATACAAAAGACCCCGCACCGTAAGGCTGGAGAGATCCACCGCTTTACCGGCCATTGCGCCTGCCGCTGTCAGGACATCCGGATTACTCTTAAGCAATAATCCCATCGGGATGAAATACATGTTCGCTACGCTATGCTCGAACCCGAGCGCCACGAACGCCGTGATCGGAAACAGTATGGAGAGTATCTTATCTGTCGTGGAGCGGCCGCTCATGCAGAGCCAGACCGCGAGGCAGACAAGCGCGTTGCACAGCACCCCCCGCGAGAATGCTACCAAAAACGGCAGGCCTACCTTGGCGTTCGCGATTAGAAGCGCCTTTGCGCCAACCATGTAGTTATTCGCGGCCCAGTGCCGTGTCAAGTATATCCAGAGGGCCATGGAGAACGCGCCGGCGAAGTTGCCCAGATACACTATGACCCAGTTCTCTAATACCTGGTATAACCTTATCTTCCTGGAGACATACGCCATGACCAGAAGGTTGTTGCCTGTAAATAGCTCCGCGCCTGCCACAACTACCAGTATCAGTCCAAGACAGAAAGACAGTCCTCCGACGAGCTGCGTCAGGCCGAAACTAAGCTTCGAATCATGCACTACGAGCGTAAAAAGGACCGCCCCAAAAGAGATGAATACGCCCGCTAATACAGACAGGGTAAATTTCGCCATGAAGTTGAGGTTGGCCTTGCCGACGCCTATGGTCTCAACGCGCGAGGCTATCTCTGTCGGCGAATAGGCATCCAGTTTTACCGCTTGTGGAATTATCTCTGGCATAGCTCTGCCTCCTCTTGTGTATTGATGTTTATCAAAGACCTGATGCCCTCATCAAATCTTGTTATCTCCTTTTTTGAAATCGTCCTGGTCTTGACGTTCGGATAGAGACTGATTACGCGGTGCTCGCGGTCTTTTATAAGCCTGTCTATCGCAGGTATGCATCTCTTCGAGTATACCCCAAATAACGGATGATATTTACCGTCGACCTTAGGCACAACAACATCCCAGGATCCTGCGCGAGTTATCAGGTACCTTATCAATCTTTCGTTTAGAAACGGCATGTCGCAGGCGACTATAAAGTTGTAAAAGGTATCTGAGGCCATCAGGCCGGAATATATCCCTGCCAGCGGGCCATAGTCTAAAACAAGATCACCGGCCACTTTGACATCTTCGAATCTATATTTTTCGGGATCATTGGCGGCGATTATAATGTTCGAGAAGATATCCTTCAACAAGTTCAAGTGTCTCTTGATGATAGGCACGCCGTCAAGCTCTAAAAAGGCCTTGTCGCGGCCCATACGGCGGGACTTCCCGCCCGCCAATATTATAGCCGTCATCATACGCCCCTCACCCTTGATTTCGCGAAGAACGAGACCCAGATACTTACCTCATACAACAGCATCATAGGCGCGGCCAAAAGGAGCATGTTGAACACGTCTGTCGTAGGAGTTATTACAGCGGCGGCGATAAAGACAATCACAATCGCGTATTTATATCTTTTCCTCAGCATCTTCGGATTTATTATCCCTATCTTCGTCAAGATGAGGCTAAAGACAGGCATCTGGAATACTATCCCGCATCCCAATATAAGACCGGTTACAAATGAGATGTATTTGGTAGCTGATATAACCGGTTCAAGCTCATCGCTGGCGAAACTCAATAAGAACCGCAGGGCAGGCGGCAATAACATAAAGTAAGAGAACAGCGCGCCGCTCGCGAACGCTATGAAGCACCAGATTATGAAAGGACCAGCGTACTTCTTAAACCTCGCCTCTATGGCCGGCGATATAAATGCCCACAGCTGGTACAGGATCACCGGCATGGCGATAACGAGTCCGACAAGGAACGCGATGCGCAAGTTTATAGTGAACGCCTCCTGCGGGCTGAAGAATACTAATCTTTCTATAAGGCCTTCCGCTGGAAGCTTCAATACCTTCAACACGCCAGATGCCATCGGAAAGCTCGCCATCCCAGCTATCATCAAAGCAATCAACGACTTGATGAGCCTCGCCCTTAGCTCGTTCAGGTGTTCTACGAGAGTCAGTTCTCTGTCCATGACTAAAGTAAGTATTTACAGAACCGCTGGTTACTTCTTTTTATCTTCGTCCTTCTTCTCGTCTTCGTCTATGTCCTTCATCCCTTTTTTGAAGGCGCTGATCGTCTTGCCAAACGCCTTCCCTATCTCCGGAAGCTTGCCGGCCCCGAAGATCAATAGACAGATCAGAAGTATAACCAGTAATTCCGGCATCCCTATTCCAAACACGCGCATACTCACCTCCCCTCATCTTAGACTGACGGCCAATCTTCCGCTAAAACAGATAAGTTATCCGGGCTGCGGCTTCATGCCGCGAAGAAACGGGTAAACCCCGTTAAGGCAGCCCAGACTATAGCGGTTGACGCCAGGCCAATCACCAGGCCTATCTTAAACCATTGGAAAAAGGATATTCGCGCCTTTCCGCTTTTTTCAAGCATCCCCATGGCTACGATATTGGCGGTCGACCCGACCATCGTGATGTTTCCGCCGAGGCATCCTCCGAAGAGAAGCGACCACCAAAGGACGCTGGTCTCTACGCCCATGTCCTTGAGCGATCCTATCACCGGTATGAACGTCGCCACCAGGAGCACGTTGTCGAGCACGCTCGAGCCCAGAGCGGAGACCCACAGAATGAAACTTATCAGGAAGAATTGGCTGCCGTTGGCCAGGCCGGCTATGCCTTTGGATATGATATCAGTAACGCCGGTGTATTTCAGCGTCCCGACCTGCGCGAATAAAAGCATAAAGAATATGAGCGTCCACCAGTCGACATCCTTCTCGATATATTCTCTCGCCTTTTCTCTGCGCCAGAGCATTATGGTCCCCGCCGAGATCAGCGGAATGGACAGTAAAAGGCTGTTTCTTGTAAAACCAAACGCGGCCTCCAGGCGGTGGTGCAGCGATATAAAGATGAGTGTGCCTACAAATATGAGAAATTCATTTTTGATGTCCTTTGTCATGGGAACACAAATGAGTTTCGCGAAAGTCTCTCTGTTATTGCCGACTTCTTTTATCTTGGCATCCATTTTCCGTATCTCGCCTCTATACCAAAACAGGAGGATGGCGATAGCCGCCAGCAGGACTACGAGCATCAACGGAAAGGCGCGCAGCATAAAATCTTCAAAGGTCAGCCCCGCCTTTGAGGCGATCAATATGCCTATGGGATTGCCCAGGACGGTCCCGCTTGATCCAATGTTGGTGCACATGACGCTTATTATCAGGAATGGGAGGGCGTTGACTTCGAAATAATCCGCCAACACAAATATAAGCGCCATCATGACTATAATCGAGGTGACCTCATCAACCAGGCAGGCAAGGAGGGCCGAGGATAAGCATATAATTATGACAAGTTTTACCGCGGTCATCTTCTTCAGCGTCAAAATGCGGCATAATACCCAGTTAAAAAAATTCGCCTCTCTGATCAATCCTATGACGATCATCATCCCCACCAAAAAGAGTATCACCTCTAAAGAAGAGAACCGCACCAGGTGGTCTATGTCCACTGTCTTGGTCAGGATAAGTCCGGCAACGCCAAAAAATACAATCGCGACGCGGGATTCCCAGAAAAGGAGGGTGGCCAGCACGGAGGCGGAGAATATTGTGGAAGATACGGATTGAGAAAAGGTGAAATTCATCCGGCCGCTAAACCAGAATACAGCAAGGCACGCCAGGGTTAGAAAAACATATTTCAGTCCGATAGAGCGGTCTTTGGCCATGATTCGTATTTTCACATAGAAATTGGGAAATTGCAAGGCTAAATAACAGGGACAGCGACCATTTTCGCGTTATGAAAAATAGCCGTTGTCCCTGTTTAAAAAATTCAATAGGCTCTTCAACAACCGCTGCCTTAAGCCTTATAAATCTTCACGCAGCACTGCTTATTCATCGCCTGGCCGGAGAGCGGTTCAGAACGCGCGGGCCTTAAGGCCGAATCGCCGGTCCCCCTTCCTTTGGCGATTGAGCCGAGCCCCCAATGGCCAAAACCGTGCTGTAACCCCACAACCTCGGGATGGATGCCCTCGGTCAACTTTGCCGCTGCCTTTATCATGCCATACTTGGACTCTACCCATATTGTATCGCCGTCATTTAGGCCCAGCCGCGCCGCGGCGGCCGTATTCATCATCAGCGGGCTGTCAGATTTCAATTCCATAAGATAGGAATTATTCTGGGTCCTTGTATGTGTATGCGACGCCTCTTTCCAGTTAATCAGATAGAAAGGATAACTGGCGTCCGGCTGCCAATCACGAGGCTCATAGACAGGCAGCGGATTTACGCTCTTACCCCACGCATCCTTCTTTTTGGCGAAGTCGGCATTGTAGAATTCTACTTTGCCTGAGGGCGTGGAAAAGCCCTGGAGGGCCTTTCCGTCTTTCATGATCCCGATAAGCTTGTCTTTTGTGCCGTCAGCCTTCTTCGAGAATATCAAATCTCCTTCTACTATCGCGTCCGCGACCTTATCCGCGGCTAATTCAGTATTATACTTCTCATAGCGCGTGCCTTTTTTATCTACCCATACCGCCCCTGGAAGCTTCTTCATCTCCTCCAGAGTCAACTTGGGCGCGCCCTCCTTTAGTTCCTTAGAGATATACTCCTCATACCATTTTGTCTTATCCGCAACCCTTTCGCCGGACATCCTGCCGGTCCAGAACGTATCCTTTCCATCCGCTTCTTTCAATCCGAGCCGCCTGGCTATCTCGGTAATAAACTCATATTCAGTCGGCTGGCCAAAGAGCGGCTTCACCACAGGCTGCCTCAACGCTATAACCGGCCACGTAACCCAATGCGAGCTGATGTCGTAGCGCTCTAAGTAAGTGGTCCCGGGGACAACGATGTCCGCCATAAGAGCGGTCTCTGACATAAGTATGTCATTGACCACGACAAACTCTAAATTCTGAAAAGCCTTTTCCACTGTCTTTGTGCCGGAGACGGCCATCATCGGATTTTGGAATATGATCATGGCCATCTTTGGTTTATACGGGCCCTTGCCTTCCGCCAGACGGGTGAAGATCTCGGTATACACGCCTGAAGAGTGCGCGAAAGGATACAATGACTTTCCGTCAAAACGCTCATTTTTCAACGCGGCCTTTGCCGTATCATCAGCGGCGACATCAATATGTTTTCCGCCTTTTTTATCCGGGATTATCAAAGCCCCTTGACGGTCATAGCCTCCAACAAGGGCCGCCAAGATCGCGATTGCCCTTCCTCCCTGAACGCCGTTGGAATGATGGCCTGGCCCGGACCAGACATCGACTACCTGAGGTTTAGTCACGGCAAATTCGATGGCAATGCGTTCGATGGTCTTCGCGGGGACCGATGTAATTTTTTCTGCCCATTCAGGCGTCTTATCCTTTACATAATCCGCGTACTGCTCGAACCCCACCGTCCAGTCTTTGACAAAGGCCTCGTCGTAAAGCCTGTCGCGGATTATCACGTGGCCCATCGCCAGGGCCATTGCCCCGTCAGTTCCCGGTTTTATAGGCACCCATTCCTGGGCCTTGTTCGCCGTGTACGAAAAATATGGATCCACGACAACAAGCTTCGCGCCATTCTCGATCCCCCGGGTGATGATCCGCGGCAGATGAGACCATTTTGTCGCGGATAGAGGGTTCCAGCCAAAGAAGAGTATATACTTTGATTCCACCGCGCCTATCAACGGCCGGTCGTGGCCTATTACCATCTTGAATGACGCCTTGCGCGAGACATCGCAGAGGTTGGAGTGAAAAAAGAAATTGGGCGTGCCGAAGAGTTTATAAAAATCATCCTGCATGTTCATAAATGAAGAGTCTTCTGAAAAGGCCAGCAGCTTATGGGCCTCGCCGTTATCCCGCAGGGCCTTGAGCCGCTTTGCAATTTCCGCATATGCCTCTTCCCAAGAAATCTCTTTCCAACCGGGGTCTGCGTCAATCCCTTTTTTTGGGTTTGTGCGCCGCAGAGGTCTCTGCAGCCTGTCTTTGTCATAGAGGGTGGCTATGCCGGCATTGCCTTTTGGGCAGATACACGTACCCTCTTTTTCGACATTCGCGAAGAAGTCGGAGGAGATGTTGGAAAAATTATTCGGGTTGTACGGATTGGGGTCTATCTTGACGAGCCTGCCGTCAACCACCCTGCACATGATGCCCGATTGGCCGCCGCACATCTGGCAGGTCGAAAAGACAGTTTCACCCTTTGCCTGGGACAGCTCGCTTTCTTTAATTTGGGCCTGCGCCCTGGACGCGAGCCTGGTCACGCCCGCGACCGTGCCGGCTGTGACTCCCGCTAATTTTAAAAACTCTTTGCGCGTTAAGGTCTTCTTCATCGCGTCTTTCCTCCTTCGAAGATAGGTATAACCTTGCTGGCTAAGATAAAAAGTATGGCGCCTAATGCGAAAAGGCCTGCTGTCAGCGAATATTCCACCCCTGTAGGGCTGTAGGCGCAGGGTATCCTAAGGTTCCTTAAGGCGGGGTGGAAAAATGACGGCAGGATGATGTCGATCCTCTCCGCGAAGACACCCAGGAAAGATAATAATGACGCCAGCCCTATACCAGCCGGCGTCCTGCCAAGGCCGGAGATGACGATAATAAAAGGGATCGCGATGCCCAGTATGATGTCAAACCAGAATAGCGACGCGAACTTACCGGTGAAGAGCTCTCTTAAGACCGCCGCGTGGGTAGGGATGTTCGCGAATCCGGCCGTTAAAAATTCGCAGAAGAGGAAATAGAATAATATAGGTAAGAGAACTCCGAAATACCTTCCCAAACTTGTAATTATGTCATCCTCGACCTGGACATTTAAAAAACGCCTCGAAAATAGGAGCGCCAGGATCACGGCCGCCAATCCGGAGACTAACGCCGACGCGATAAAGAGCGGCGCCAAAATCGCCGTATGCCAGCCTGCCTGCGATTTCATTAAGCCGAATATCCATGCCGTAATCGAATGGACCAGGACAAAGGCGGGTATGGATATGACGGCAAAGGCCTTAAGCAGTTTCGTCCTGCCCTGGATGCCGAGAAAGAGCATCGCAGCGCAGAGCGCCAGATAGATATTGATCACAAAGACGTCCCAGATAAGCGGCGAATTGAGCTGCGGATAGATAAATAGATTCAGCAGGCGGTCCGGCCTGCCCAGGTCAAAAACTATGCTTATCATGGCCAGGATCAGGCTTATTATCGCTACCACTTCAGCCACCCTGGCTATGGATTTAAACTTCTCCATGCCCGCCAGGTGCGCCAGCGCGGCAACAGCTATGCCGCCCGCGCTCACTCCAATGAAAAATACGAAGGTGATGATGTAGGCCCCCCAGTATACGGGTTTATTCATTCCCGTCACAGCTAAACCTGTGCGGAGTTGGCTAAGCCACGCGAAGGCGGCAATGCCAACTATAACCACCAATAATCCCAGTAGTATTTTTTTCATGACTCTCGTCGCCTCCTAAAGCGTTAAGCCTTGTTTCCCAATTCTCTTAAATAAATTACCTTAGGCTCGGTCCCAAGTTCTTCCAGCAGACGAAATGCCCTGCCGCCGCGGGCCAATTTAGAGACCGTGCTCTCGGGATCATTAAGGTCGCCAAAATACCTGGCCCTTCCCATGCATGTCTTCATGCAGGCGCACAGATGAAGAAGCTCTTCATCGCGGATCGCCCTGCCTTCTTTTTCCGCTTTTGCCTCTAATCTATCCAACCGCTCCACGCAGAAGGTGCATTTCTCTACAATGCCTTTATATCTGGGTTTTACCTGCGGATGCGGGTCCGGGTTCAACGCCGCCTCTCTCAGTCTGCCTCCATAGTCGGGTTTCGACCAATTAAAATACCGCGCGCCGTAAGGGCAGGCTGTGGTGCAGTATCTGCATCCGATGCAGCGCTCATAACGCTGCAAGACCAGCCCTCTATTTTTGTCCTGATATGTCGCCCCTACCGGACAGACAGAGACACACGGCGGATTTTCGCAGTGCATGCATGGCCTGGGGTCGATGTCTACCTTCGTGTAAGGGTATTCGCCTTTTTCTTTAAGAAAATATACCTCTGTCCACTGTATCCTGCGGGCCAATTCCTTAGGAGACGCTACAGGGACATTATGTTCAGCCTTGCATGATACGGTGCATGCCTCGCATCCTATGCATCTGGCCAGGTCGATTACCATGGCGTAGCGGTGTTTGGTTTTGGCAATAGACTCCTGCGCGGTCGCGGGTTTCGCGAGGTCTGACACCGCAAGGGCCGCTCCGGCTGCCGCGCCCAATTTTAAGAATTCTTTCCGGCCATATTTCTTTTTTGTAAAATCTGGGATTGCCTTTTCCATCTCCTCCATCGGAAAACCTCCTTTGCCCCCTCACCCTCACCCTCTCCCCATGACCGTAGGGCAGACTTAAGTCTGCCCTACTCACCCCCTGGGAGAGGGATAAAGGGTAATGGGAAAATGACTTTCTTAGAACTGGCTCGCTACGATGAAGGACATGAGATCATCCTTCGGGTCGTCGATTCCCCCTTTTCTCTTTATGTTGATTGAGTACTCTCCTTTTAATATAGTCGCGCCTGACAGCCGATAGCCCAATCCAAGTGAATACCTGTCATAGGCATTCACTGTGAGGCTGTTCAAAGAGGCTGTCTTTTCATCGCCGCTCAAATCGATGGTGCTAGCCCTGCCTGCCGCGTAGAGTTTCTTTGTCACGTTCAGGAGACCTTCGACGTAGCCGTAGTTTCCGTCTCTTATATGAACGGTGTTAAGGGCCCGAAACGGGTTCGCGTTATCGATAAAGTATCCATACGCCCCTTTTATATAGGCGAGGCTGTCGCAATAGGCCGGCGGATTCTGGATCTTTCCTTTCTTGAAGTCATACCGCACGTCTACCTCAGCAATCTGTCTGGTCCACTGTAAGGCGCTTGACGGCACGGTGGTCAGGCCCGCTATGCTCATCTCAGAGGCCTGCTGATCGAGGTTCCCTGAAGTATAGTAGCTGGCCGACACATATAGAGGATCTATAATATTATATGCTACTTTTCCGTTGAAGGACTTCACCCAGTTGTTATCAGCCCCCGTGCCTGTGTTGCCGTTGAAGACACCCACTGACCACGAGAGAGGGCGGACTTTTCCGATCTTGCCGAAGAGCATGATTCCTTCATCATTCCCGGAGACGTTGGCGGCGGAATTTGACGGAAGAGCACTTTCAACGGGGTTATTGGAGAACGTCTCTTCGCCAAAATCTATCTTGAACCTTCCGATCCTGCTTGCGAGTGTAAACGGCGCGGTCTTCTCCCACGGCGTCAGTTTCATGAGGTTGGTATCTAAGTAGAAATAGTCTACGCTGTTGAAAGCGGCGTTATTGAGGCTCAACCTCATAATGATATCGTTAATATCATCGGGCTTAAACGTAAACTGTATCTTGGCCTCAGGCGCCTGGAATGAACCATTTGGATATGAGCCCGCCTTCTCCGAATCGTAGTATCCGGCAGCCCATCTGCCTTTGATCTTTAGTTTTGATGCCGCCTTGTCGAGGCCCACTTTTGAGGCGAGGTCCTTTTCCACCGCTTCTATCCTGTCTTCCATTGTCTTCGGGGCCCCGGCTTTTGCCTCGGCCTTCGCGGCAGGTTTCTCCTTCGCTATCTCAGCCCTCATCTCATCAACTTCGGCCTGCGTGATGATCCCTTTCTTAACCAACACCTTCAAAATCAACTCGCTGTCATCGCCTGCCATACAAAAACTGGAGGCAAATACAAAACTCACAACTACCAATACCACCGCAAATTTCCTAAACATCTGCTTCTCCTTTCTCACAAAAACCTTACTTTTACCTTGTCGCCTTTTTCTGCTTTTTCAACTTCTTCCGGCAGAACAATCAGGCTGTTTGCCAGGGCCATAGATTTCAGTATGCCGGATCCCTGCGGCCCGGTAGTATTTGTTACGAAATTCCCATTATCCCATCTCGTAATCGCTCTTAAGAAATACCTTATTCCGGCTTTCTTCTCGATATCTTCTCCTATGACGGCATCAACCTCCCCCTTGTCATCGTTTTGACCAAGCATCTTCAGTATGGCAGGCCGGACAAACAGTTCGAAGCTTACCATGCTCGATACCGGATTACCCGGAAGCCCGAATACCAGCGTATCCTTTATCGTCCCAAACGCGAGCGGCTTCCCCGGCCGCATCGCGATCTTCCAGAATTTTATATCAGTCCCTATTCCCGCCAGGACATCTTTAACCAGATCATAATCGCCGACTGAAACGCCGCCAGAGGTTAGAAGTATGTCGCACCCCAAGCCCTTCCTAATCTTTTTCGCGAGTTCCCCCGGATCATCTTTTGCTATGCCCAGATTTTTCGGAATGGCGCCGCAGCTCGCCGCCTCGCCTAAAAGCGTATATGTATTTGAGCTCCTGATTTTCCCCGGCCTTGCCTTCTCATCCACATCTATCAGCTCATCTCCGGTGGCCAGGACCGCCACAGTTGGTCTTTTCGCAACCTTGACCTCGGCCTGCCCAAGAGAGGCCAACAGCCCTATATGGGCGGATGTAAGACGCGCGCCTTTCTGAAAGACGCATTCGCCGCGCTTTATATCCTCTCCGGCTTTTCTTATATTTTCACCCTTTTCGACTTCTTTAAATATTTTTACCAGTTCTGGTTTCTGTACTCTGGTTTCTGGTTTCTCTGTCTCCTCCACCATAACCACCGCGTCCGCCCCCCGAGGTACCGGCGCGCCGGTCATAATCCTCATCGCCTGACCGCCTTTCACCGTTTTTTTAGGAACGTCTCCGGCTTTTATGTCACCGATTACCTCTAAGGCCTTTGGGCTTTGGCGGGATGAGCCCCTGACATCTTCGGCCCGAATGGCATATCCGTCCATCGCGGAATTATCGAAGGAAGGGATATCAGAGTTTGAATATACATCCTCCGCGAGCGCCCTACCCAGCGCGTTCTCTAATTTCACAACCTCAGGGCCGAGAACTTTTATACCCTTCAGTATTATCCCCTGCGCCTCTTGCACGCTTATCATCATAAGCACTGCATCGCTCCTGAACCCGTTTCAACCTGCCCGCGCGCCGCATGATGGGCCCCGCGGTATCTCGGCAGCTCGAAACAGAAGCTTGAACCCGCGCCTTCGGCGCTCTCCACCCAGATGCGCCCTTTATGCAATTCAATAATGCTCTTCGTGATCGCAAGCCCCAGACCGCTTCCTCCGAACCTGCGCCGCGTCGTTGAATCGACCTGATAGAATTTGTCGAATATCCTGTTGATCTTATCTTTTGGAATTCCTATCCCTGTGTCCTCGACGCAAAAGGTGATCTTCTCATCAGCGACAAGGGCGCTCAGGCGCACCCTCCCTCCGGAGGGCGTGAATTTGATCGCGTTATTCAAAAGATTGGAGAAGACCTGCGTTATCCTGTTCGCGTCGGCCAGGACCAGCGGTATAGAGGCTGGAAGCCTGTCCTCAAGGATTATCCTATTTGTCTTAAGCGATGGCTCGAAAATCATCTTCACCTTTTTGACTACATCGCGCATATCTGCCGGAACGGGCTTCACCTCAAATTTCCCGGCTTCGATCTTCGAGAGGTCCATCAGCTCCTCTATCAGATTCTTAAGGTGGTCCGCCTCGTCTTCTATAATCCCCAGCTCCTCTACATGCTCTTCTATAAGAGATTTAGCCTTATCCTCTTTCAGGAAGGTGATGTAGCCCTGTATTGTAGTAAGCGGCGTAAGCAGTTCGTGGGAGACTATGGACAAAAAGTTGTCTTTTAATTCATCCAGCTCCTGCAGTTTCTTATTCACTCCTTTAAGCTCTTCGTTCGCTAAAAGAAGGCTGTTTTCGAACGCAAGCCTCGCGTTTTCTTTCTCTTCCCTAACAGTCCCCATCGCTCCAAAGACGATCCCGAATAACAGCGGGTGGAGGAGAAACAGGAGATGGATGGGATAACTTAAGATATGCGCGATAATGTTGCCCAGGCTTACAGGAAGGTGGTTAAAATATATCCCCATCGATATTGTCACTACGGGAATTGGCAGCCCCCATAGAATACCGAAGACGACGTAATGATTTTTTCGGATTGCATATGTATAGCCCTTTCCCAGGGCCGCCAGGAATTCTTTAACGATCGGGGGAAAGAGTTTTATCATCGCCTTACCTTAATATATTGGTCCACCTTGGCCGTAAGGTCAGCCGCCTTGAACGGTTTAGGAAGGTAATCCGTGACACCGCACGCGTACATCTTCTTGATCTCTTTGGGATCCCGTAAAACCGTGACCGCGATTATGGGGATGCCCTTCATGTCAGCGTCCTGCCTGATGCGCCTGGTTACCTCAAAGCCGTCCATGTCAGGCATGAGGAAATCGAGCAGGATAATGTCGGGGAAGCTCTCTTTCATCAATAGCCCGCCCTCAAAACCGCTTTTAGCGGTGATCACGTCTATATCGCCGCCTCCTGCTTCGAGGATCGTCTTGATCAATCTGGATATTTTTGTATCATCGTCAATCGCCAATACCTTTATCCTGCCGCTCTTCTCAAGCTCCTTTGGTATGGGCATGCCGTTCTTCTTCATGAGCCTAAACAGGTCTTCCCGCTTGATCCTTCGATGTCCGCCGGGCGTGGTAAAGGCGGGAAGCGTCCCTTCCTCGATCCAATTGATTACTGTTGATGGATAGACGCTGCAGATTTTACTTACTTCATGAGTGGTATAATAACGCTCTGTCATCGTTCGTACCATTAATAATACTTATACTATTTTTACTACTTGTTGTCAAGAAAAAAATTGCGACAGGCTACTTTTTCCGGAACGGGACACTCTACAGAGCTGCATTTACCTTGATGCTGTAGGGTGTCCCGATGCGCTAAAAAGTGAGCCTGTCCCCTTTTTACGAGGAGAAGCCTCTTCGCAGGATAAAATCCGCAAGGTCCGCGAGGCTTTTGCGGTAGGCTGAATCAGGAAGCGCCTTTAATCTTTTTTTGGCTGAGTTTATATAATAGAGGGTTACCTTCTTCGTACGGGACAGGGCGCCAGAACTCTGGAGCCACTGCCTTATCTTCTTTAAATTATTCTTGCCCTTCGTCTTCAGTATCCGTCGGAGTTTCAGCCTTTCGTCTTTATTGAAAGACTCCATCAGATTCGACAAGGGCAGTGTCATCTCACCGACCGCGATATCCTGGCCGGGGGCCTTTCCGAGACAAGCCTCTTCTCCGACCACATCAAGATAGTCATCGATTATCTGAAAGGCGATCCCGAAGTCCAGTCCAAACCCCCGGAGCGCTCGTTCAAGCTGCGGCGGACAGTTGGAGAGTATGGCGCCCGCCTCGCATGAGGCGGCAAATAACTCCGCTGTTTTTTTCTTTACTATAATCATGTTTCGTTCTTTTAGCAGGCCTGTGTTATTTCGCTCGCATATCTGGGTGAGCTCCCCCTCGCACATCGCCTTTGTCGCCTGGCTGATGCAGTCGAGAATGTCAGGATTACCACATGAGGATATGAGCTCGAAGGCGAGGGAGTAGAGGTAGTCTCCCAGCGCTATCGAAACGTCCTCCCCCCACTTTGTGTTGATGCTCGCTTTATTATGTCTTAAGCGCGCGTGGTCAACGACATCATCATGAATCAAAGAAGCGACATGGATCAACTCGATAGTCGCGGCGATCTTGGTCAAGTTGAGAGTTGAGAGTTGAGAGTTGAGAGTTGAGGTAGCTTTGGCTGAGAGGATTACAAGCGCTGGCCGAAGCCTTTTTCCAGAAGACTCTAACAGGTAGTTAGTTACCTTCAGAATAGATTTGCTTCTAGTCCGCTTAAACGCGTCGGCCAAGATCTCTTCTACCTTAGCCAGTTCTCTTCTTATCGGTTTGTAGATATTACGCAGTTCCATATTATAGAATCTTATCTAGCATAAACCCCGCGATTATCAATATACCCATCAAAGAGTGCAGGCCTATGGTAGCGGCGTTTGCCGGTATCAGCTCGTAGATCTTGTCGAAATTTTTCTTCGCGGTTGAAATCGCCTTTAGCGCGAGCGGGAGACTCAATAGAACCAGAAGTCCCCAGACAGGCATATATCCTAAACCGATCAGGGCAAAGGTTATCGCGTATGCCAGGGCCAACAGTATATAATATAAGACGACGGCCTTCTTCTTACCAAGGATCACAACCAGCGTTCTCTTGCCTACCGATCTATCCGCGTCATAGTCTGGGAACTCATTGATGAACAGGACCAGGGCAATCAGGATCCCGACAGGGATGGATATGAGAAACGCCTTAAGCGGCAGGGTTTGGGCCTGAACATAATAAGAACCCATGACCATGAGCGGCCCGAAGCCTATCCCGACCGCGATCTCTCCAAGGCCGCCGTATACTATGCGCGCCTGTTTTACCGTGTAGAAGAAACCCAATAATAAGCCGGTTATCCCCAAGATGAGAATTATATTGCCGCCGCATATATTATTAAGGTAAAGACCTATGGCGCTGCCTAAGACGAATGACACAAGCGAGCCGTATAAGATATGGTTCGGCGGGATCAGTTTTTCCTGAATCACCCTGCTGCCGGCGCCAAAAGGCGTCGGCGTCGAATTAGCTTCATCGCAGCCCGAGAGGTGATCGAAGTAGTCATTGGCGAGATTCGTGCCCGCGTGCATCAACACACCGCCAATCAGTGTAAGCCAGAATCTCCACCACAAAAATCTTGATGTATCATGCCACGCCGCAACGGAACCCAATATAATAGGTATGACAGCGGCTGTAAAGAACGGCGCCCGCACCGCCTTTATCCAGTTCAAAATCTGACGCGGCATATTAGAATTTGTCATAGTATATGTACATCTCGTGGACGCCTTTTTTGGTGAGGACCTTTATGGACGCGTCTATCATGGGAGGAGGCCCGCAGAGATACCCTTCCTGATTGGGCCCTTCCGGCACCATCCGCTCAACGACCTGGGTTATCAAGCCTGTCTCACCGTCCCAATTGTCCTGCGGTTTCGGCTCGGAGAGGGCCGGTATATATTTAAAATTTGGAAACTGCTTCTCCAGCTCGCGAAGCTCCTCTGTGAAGAACAGGTCGCGCTTGGAGCGGGCGCCGAAAAAGTACATGACCTTCCTCGGCATATTTTTGGATTTCAGGTAGAGGAGGATCGAGCGTATCGGCGCCATGCCGCATCCGCCGCCTATGCATATGATATCCCTTTCAGAGTCCTCCCTCAAATAAAAATCTCCGAACGGCCCGGTGAGCGTTATATGATCATACATGTCCAGCACTTCATGGATATAGCCGGAGCACAAACCGCCCGGGACCAGGCGTATCACAAGCTCTATTATATTGCGCTGCAGCGGCGATGACGCGATAGAATACGCCCTGAACTCGTCTGTCTCGGGGATCTTGAACTGGACATACTGGCCCGGTTTAAACTGTATCGCGGGCGGATCATCCAATCTCAGCACCACATGTTTTATATCCGGCGTAAGGTCCGCTATCTTGAATACTGTTATCTTGATCTCCTTTGCCTCCAGGAGATCCGGAGATATCAGGACATCTATATCGTTCTTTACCTTCACCTGGCATGCCAGCCTCACGCCCTTGATCCTGTCCTGCCGCGGTATGAAGACCTCTTCTGTGGGCAGGATATGCCCTCCGCCAGACAGGACCTCTACCTTGCAATATCCGCATGTGGCCTTGCCTCCGCAGGCAGAGGGCACAAATATCTTATTATCAGCGAAGTAGTTGAGAAGGGTGTTGCCCCCCTGGACAGCCAATATCTTCTCCTTGTTGATTGTGATCTTGCATTCGCCGTAGGTGACAAGGTATTTCTCCGATATAATCAGCACAATGGCGATCACAAGGAGGATCGCGTTCATTATGACTAGAGGTAATATCATATTATTGCAGTGTTATCATCCCAGCAAAACCCATGAAGGCGAATGCCATGAGCCCCGCGATTATCATTGTGATGCCCGCGCCCCGCAGCCCCTTGGGGATGTCTCCCACCAGGATCAGCTTTTCCTTTATCGCCGCCATCACGATAATCGCCAGTGACCAGCCTACGCTTGTGCCGAAAGAGTAGAACACGGTCTGAATAAAATCGTACTTCCGCAGGACCATGAAGAGGCAGACCGCCAGGACAATGCAGTTGACGGTGATGAGCGGCAGGAATATGCCGAATGACGACTGAAGGGGCGGGAAAAACTTTTCTATGACCATTTCCAAAAACTGCACGGTGGCCGCGATGACGCAGATGAATATAAGGTATGAGATTATCTCCGCCTTTGCCGGCACCAGGATGAGCCAATATATGGGCCATGTTATGACAGCGGTCAGCGTCACAACGAATACAACGGCCACGCCCATGCCAAACGCCGTCTTGAAGTTCTTGGAGATGACGATGAACGGGCACATACCGAGAATATAGACAAGCGCTATGTTGTGTGTGAATATGGACGCGACAAGTAATATTAAAGGATTTGTAGGATTCATTTGTCCCATGCTCTTTCGTTAAAACTCTAAACACTAAACTCTAAATTCTAAACAAATCCGAAACTCGAAATTATAAACCAGCGTGTTTCGAGTTTAGAGTTTCGAGTTTGTTTAGAGTTTAGGATTTCTAGTTTAGTGTTTATCATCTTGGTTTTCCACGTTTCGCTCTAAGTTTCCGTTTTCTTCGCTATCGTCCTGAATATCCACAGATATACGCCCAGGAGGAAGAATGCCCCCGGAGCGATGGTCATGACCACCCAGTTTGTCCATGCCGTCGGCATGACCCTGTGACCCAAAAGCGTCCCGAAACCTATCGTCTCCCGCACGATTGCCATCAGGACCAGCATGAATGAATACCCGACGCCGCAGCCGAGGCCGTCTAAGAATGACAGGATCGGCCCGTTCTTTATGGCGTAGGCCTCAGCCCTTCCCATCAGGATGCAGTTTGTTATGATCAGGCCGACATACGGCCCCATCGCCTCGCTTATGGGCGGAAAATACGCTTTTAAAAATCTATCGACGCATATCACGAATGTGGCTATGATGACCATGTACGCGAGCATCCTCACTCTAGACGGTATTGTGTTGCGGAACAGCGCGACGAACAGAGAGCTGAAGGCCGTGCAGAACGTGACGCCCACACCCATGGCGATCGCGTTGTCGAGCCGGTTGGTTATGGCAAGCATCGAGCATATCCCAAGCACCATGCAGAAGGTCGGGTGGTCCTGCCACAACCCGGCAGTCAGCGCCTTGAACCACTTCGCGTGCTTTATGCCTCTTTTGAACTGCTTCTTCGGCATTGTCTTACCCTTTTAGGGTTGTTAAATACTTCTTGAGATTCTCGTTTATCAGCTTTTCAAAGGCGCGGCTTGAGCCTGTAGCGCCGGTTATCGCGTCAACCTCATTTATCTTCGCGGCCTTCCCCTCAGGCATGAATACCAGACGCGGCGAGATCTCCTTGTTCTTAAATTGTTTAAGATATTCCTTCTCGGCTATCCTTCCACCGAGTCCGGGGGTCTCCTCCTGATGCGTTATCTTGATATTTCGGATCGTCTTCAGATCTCTCTCTAAGCTTGCGATGCCGGAGACAGGCCCCCATAACCCGGGCCCCGCGAACTCAAAGGCGACTGCGCCGTCATGCGCCTTGTAGAACGTGAGGCTGTCCTTTTTAAGTATCGTGACATTGGAATCGAATATACCTATAATAGCGGACTTATCGTAGGCGATCTCGAGGACATCCAATACGGAGGACTTCATCTTGATCTCCTCATTTCTTGCGATGAGAGGCGTCGTGTAGATGTTTACCCCCAAAAGGAGCGAACCCGATACCAGCCCCATCACAAGCGTAAATATTATTATCCTCAAAGCCGCTTTATTCATTTCACCTTCTTCTGGTATCTTACATTTAATACTAAGGTATCAATGAGCGGCGCGAACACGTTTACCAGGAGTATGCTGAACATGACCCCCTCTACATATCCTGAAATTCCACGAATAAGCACAGTCAAAACGCCAAGCAATATGCCGGCGATCCACCTGCCCTGTTTCGTAAACGGGGAAGTCACCGGGTCCGTGGCCATGAAGAACGCGCCAAATAGAAGCCCTCCGGAAAGCAGCTGAAAAATAGGCGGCGCTAACTTTAGGTGAAAAAGATGGTTGAAGGCTAATGTCGATACAAAGACCGTGGTCAGATACGCGAACGGTATTCTCCAGTCCACTATCCTGGTGAAGACAAGAAATAGCCCGCCCGCTATAAGGCCGACACGGAATGTCTCGCCCACGCAGCCTGCGTTCTGTCCGAATAGCAGGCCCATGTATGAGGCGAGTTCGCCATGGCTCTTAAAGACGCCGAGCGGCGTGGCGCTTGTGATCGCGTCTATATTCTGGAAATGGGCGAAACCCCCTAACCCGCCGGTGAACGGCCCCTGCCAATATACCGTCATTATCTTCGGGAAGGCGATTGACAAGAATATCCTGCCGACAATCGCCGGGTTGAATATGTTTCTGCCTGTCCCTCCAAACACCTCTTTGCCGAATACGACGCCAAAGATAGCGCCGACAGCCACGATCCAGAGCGGCACTGTCGGAGGCAGGATAAGCGGGAATATGAGGCCTGTTACCAGAAAACCTTCATGTATCTCTTTCTTCCTGGTTATGGCGAAAGCAACCTCCGCCAACCCGCCTGCGGCGTAGGATACCAATATCATGGCTATGACGCGCAGGCCCCAAAAATATACAGCGGCGGCAGCAGCCGGCGCGAGGGCGATTACCACCAAAGACATGAAGCGCTTCATATCCATATAGTCGAGGATGTGCGGCAGCCTTGTCAGCTTATCCGTGCCGAAGAAGAACTCGTCTGCGGCATTCAAGACAGGCCTAAACATGCCTAGGAGCTTATTCTTCTGACTCACCCTATTGAGATTTTCCAGCATATCTTTGATAAACTTCATTATAACTTCGTCACTCCTCTATATTCCTCTATACCCTTTAAATCAAAATACGGCAGGATGCACTGGGTCCTGTCACAGCCCTGCTGCATCAGCTTCTCATGCCCTTCCTTCAGGTGCGCAAGCAGGGGTATCTTCACGGGGCAGACGAAACTGCACAGGCCGCATTCGATGCAGTTGAATATGTCGTAGTTCATCAGTGTCTCGTCTATTATGCCGCGCTTCACATATTTCGACAAAAGGTGCGGTATGATCCGCACCGGGCATACATCTTCGCAGAATGCGCAGGATACGCATGGCCTCTCTTCGCCATGCTGATTCGTATCAGGGCGCTTCTTTGCCCCTGGTAAAAATTTCGCCAGGAACGTGCGTGTGTATGAATCGCGCCCTGCGCCAGGACGCGTGAATGACAGAAACTCCCGGTCCTTATTCTCCGGTATGGCGACTATCTGCGAGAAAGTCCTGTCTATGGGAAGCGTGAGATCGTTGAGATTGACGCCTGTCAGAAGGCTGTTCAGCACCACCCTGGATGGTTTCGACGTATCGAGCCTCTTGGATAGAATGTCGCCAAGCGCTGTCCCGACCCTCGCCTTTACGTGGACATGCTCTTTCATGGACGGGCCGCAGAGGGCGACTATCCGTTCGATAAAAGGCTTGCCTTCTGTGACCGCCTCATATACGCCGAGGACAGCCTGGATATTCAGGATCACCACTCCAATATTCGCGGCTGAATAGCCATATGGAAACTTCTGATTCAGGATTGTGGGGACGAGCATCTCATCATATCCTTGAGGATACTTCGGCTCCAGGGGATATATATCCAGCCACTCCATATTCGAAGAGAGCTTGACGAGCTGCTCTATTATCCTCCTGCTATGGCCGTTTACAGCGAGGTGGACATGGGATTTAGGCGTTATTCTCTTCAATATCTTGACGCCTTCAAAAAAGTTCAAGAGGCGTCTGCCCTCCAACAACAGCTCCAGCGATATATTGTAAGGCTCTGAGCCTACGCCATGTATGATAAGGTGCTTTACGTCTTCGGGCGGGATTATGGAACTTTTAAATCGCGTCGGGATGCCCTCCCTGTCCAACGAGCTTACCCCGGACAGATAGATGAGCTTTTCTATCTCTTCGTTCGATAGCTTCCCCCATTCCGCGGAATAGCCGGGAATCCTGGCTATCTCTTTTGAAGGGTCCTGGCTGCAGATCACAACCATGGCGACAACTCGCTTAAAATAATTCATCCTCTTTATATCTTCGACGATTCCGTTGACAGAGGAGTGCACCGGCGAGGATACAGTATGATCGTCTCTGGCTATAATCTGGCCCGCGGCTACCACATCGCCTTTTTTTACAAGCGGCTTCACATCCTGGCCGAAGCCCTGCCGCAAGGGGATCATCACCCTGGAGGGGATATCGTCTTCTACGATGACAGGCGCTGCAGGTCCATCGTAGTTTATAAATTTGTATCCGCCTCTAAAGCCTCTGAACGGTTTTAGCATGCTGTCAATCTTATCTCATTTATCCCGCTTGTCAAGGAAAAAATGGCTAACCCGATACTTGTTTAAACGTCTTTGTCAGCGCCGGGACTATTTCAAACAGGTCGCCGACTACGCCATAGGTGGCGACTTTGAATATTGGCGCGTCCGGATCCTTGTTTATAGCCACTATGACCTTCGATGACTGCATTCCAATAAGATGCTGTATCTGGCCGCTTATACCGCAGGCTATATATAGTTTAGGGCACACGGTCTTGCCGGTCTGGCCGACCTGATGGGAATACGGCATCCATCCGGCGTCCACCGCGCTCCTCGACGCGCCGACTGCCCCGCCCAGGGTCAGCGCAAGTTCTCTTATGAGGTTAAAATTTTCCGGGCCTCTTAAGCCCCTGCCTCCGGACACTATGATATCGGCCTCAGCCAGATTGACCGTCTCTTCAATCTCTTCCACCATGTCCAGCAGTGTAGTCCTGGATTTAAGGATATTGTCTGGAAAATGCTTTTTTACCACCTCGCACCTGTGGCCTTTATTTATCTCGGCCTCTTTCATCACCTTATGCCTAACAGTCGCCATCTGTGGTCTGTGGTTCGGGGTTATGATAGTGGCCATTATATTTCCGCCGAAGGCGGGACGGGTCTGAAGAAGCAGTCTATTGTCCTTGTCGATATCAAGCCCTGTGCAGTCTGCCGTAAGACCTGCGTCGACTTTAACCGCCACTCTTGAGATGAGGCTGCGGCCGATAGTCGTCGCTCCGCACAGCATAACCTCGGGTTTATATTCTCTGACCAACTCAACAAGAACGTTTGTATATGAATCATCCTGGTAGAATTTGAGATGCGGGGATTCTGCCATATATATCTTGTCCGCGCCCCGTTCTGCCAGATCTTTTGCCCTGTCCTCTATACCGTCGCCCAATGCAACAGCGCACAATTTGCATCCGAGTTTTCGGGCCAGCTTCTTCCCTTCTCCAAGCAATTCATACGATATCGTCTGGATGACGCCCTTCTTCTGCTCGCAGAATACCCACACATCCCTATATTCGCCGAAATCCTTTTTGGCGCTTGTGTGCAGTATTATCTCTATCGCCTTGAACTTGCATGAATCAAGACACGCCCCGCAGAGGTTGCACTTTGCAAGGTCTATCTTCGCCTTTTTACCCGCAACCTCAATAGCGCCGAATGGGCACGTCTTGACGCAGAGCATGCATCCGGTGCACTTATCCAGGATTATACGGATCTTATTAGTATCTGCCATGTTCTTTCACTATATCCAGCACAAATCTGTAATCGTCGATATTTGTCGCTGGTCCCAGCGGGCCGTCGAAACCAAAGATATAGCCGCCGTTTTCTTTGCATATATCGAGGTGCGCCGGTATAAGGTCTTCGAGGACCTGACGGGGCATCCTGAATATATCGAGATCGAAATTGCCGAAGAAAGCGATATCATTTTTATATTCTCTTTTAAGTTCTTTTATGTCGAGCCCCGCGGAATACGGAACCGGGTGGAGCGCCCTGAATCCCGCCTCTATCAATTGAGGTATGATCCTGGATATGTTCCCGTCTGAATGGAGGATCGTTGGAATGCCGTATGAGGCGAAGAAATAGCATATCTCCTTGTGGAACCCGAATAGGTGTTTAGAATAAAATTCCGGCGAGAAGAATAGGTCTTTATTGTGCGCCAGATCGCCAAAGAGCCATAGGCCGTCGAATTCGTAGCCTCTGTCCAATATGCCGACAGCCCTCGACAGAATTTGATCAAGGTCCGCCTTAAATTCGGCCGCGGCTTCGTCGGGATTATTGCCTATATTTTCCAGGGCCCGGACCAATCCTGATTTTTCTACATACCGCTGGAACGGCTCGCTGAATGAGAGGGCAAGAAATCTGTCTTTTTTCGCGCCTGCGAAGTATGCCTCTAACTGGGATGGGCTAAGGTCTTTGTCTATATTTAAAGTCCGTATGTCGAAATCGAAGTATTCTTCTAAATCTTCCCCGACGCTCCTCTGCCATGACGCGCGGGTCTCGTCCCGGAACAGGTCCTTTATGCCCACCCTGTCCGGCGTCTCGAATGACAGGATCCTGCTTATCCTCTCTTTGGATGTCATCATATCACAAAACTTTTAAGCGCCTCGGCCAGTTTTTCCGCGGTCTCGCCCGCGTCGTTGCCCTTAATAATCTCGCCGCCTTTTCGGGGCGGAGGTGTGAATATTTTGACTACCCTTGTCGGGGATCCGTCGAGGCCGATATTCTTGGGGTCGCATCCGATATCGTCGGCTGTCCACTTCACGACTTCGCAGGACTTCGCCCTCATCTTGCCCTTTAAAGACGCCAGGCGCGGCGTATTTATCTCTTTTACCACCGTAAAGAGGCACGGGAGAGGCGTCTCGATGATATCGAACCCCTCTTCAGTCATTCGCTCCACCCTGGCCTTCTCTTTGGATATCTCCTCTATCTTCTTCACATATGTCACCTGCGGGATATCGAGATGCGTCGATATACCGGGGCCTACCTGCGCCGTATCCCCGTCAGAGGCCTGTTTTCCGCAGATCACGCAGTCGAAGGCCCCTATTTTGCGTATCGCCTGCGCCAGCGTATAACTCGTCGCCCATGTATCGCTTCCGGCAAATTTCCTGTCAGAGACAAGGATCGCGTCATCGCACCCCATCGAGATCGCCTCCCGCAGGGCGGACTCTGCCTGCGGCGGGCCCATAGTTATCACAGTGACCTTTCCGGTCAGCCTTTCTTTGAGCCGGACGCCTTCCTCCATAGCGTACATGTCAAAAGGGTTTATAACGCTCTCGACCCCCGCGCGGATCAGGGTATTGGTGGCAGGATCTATCCGGACATTTGTAGTGTTCGGGACTTGTTTAATACAAACGATTATGTGCATAACGCGCACCGGGACACTTTCCTATGAATAGCAAATGTGTAAGATGGAAAATGTCCCGTTCCTTTATTATTTTAAACTTTCTTTGATGAGGTTGGAAGCGATGATGTTCCGTTGGATCTGGTTTGTGCCTTCGTATATCTGCGTGATCTTGGCATCGCGCATGAATTTTTCTATCGGATAATCCCTCATGTAGCCGTATCCGCCGAATATCTGGACAGCGTCGACAGCGACCTTCATCGCGACATCGCTGGCGTAGAGTTTCGACATTGCCGATGCCTTCGCGATGTCCTTCGCGCCGGAGTCTACCATCCTGGCAGTCGCGTATACCAATGCCCGCGCGGCCTCAATCTCTGTGGCCATGTCCGCTAACATAAACTGGATCCCCTGAAAACTTGATATCGACTGGCCGAACTGCTTTCTGCTCTTGGCGTATCCCACCGCGAGATCGAGCGCTCCCTGCGCTATGCCGACAGCCTGGGCCGCGACGCCCGGCCTGGAATTGTCGAATGTCCGCATGGCCACTATAAATCCCATTCCTTCTTTCGCGAGTATATTTTCCTTCGGTATCCTGCAGTCGGTAAATATCACCTCTCTTGTGGCTGATGCGCGGATGCCTAATTTCTTTTCCTTTTTTCCGAATTCCAGGCCCCTGGTCCCTTTCTCAACTATGAAGGCGCTTGCCCCGCGCGCGCCTTTTGACTTGTCTGTCATCGCTATTACCGTATATACCTCCGCCTCGCCCGCGTTTGTTATCCACTGCTTCGTCCCGTTCAATATATAGTGACCGCCTTCGGCCTTCGCGGTCGTCTTTATGCTCCCGGCGTCAGAGCCTGCCTCGGCCTCGGTTATGCAGAATGAGGCCAATCTTTTACCTTTGGCGATATCCGGCAAAAATTTCTTCTTCTGCCCCTCATCCCCGAATAGTATAATCGGATATGTCCCCAGCGCTGTCGCGGCAAAGGAGAGCGCGATAGCGCCGCACGCCCTGGAAAGCTCTTCCGTGGCGAGGGCGAGCTCCATAACCCCGCCGCCAAGGCCGCCGTACGCCTCCGGTATGTATATGCCGAAGATGTCGCTGTCAGCCAGTATCTTGACGATCTCCCACGCGAATTCCTCGGATTCATCGTATTTGGCCGCGACGGGCTTTACCTTTTCTCTGGCGATCTGCCTGGCGAGGTCGCGGATCATAACCTGCTGCTCGGTCAATAGGTAGTCCATTCTCTCTCCTTTGCAAAGCTCATGTCAGTTCAAGAGTTCAAGAGTTTTGAGAGTCTTGGAGCTGAACTCTCTGAACTCTCTAAACTCTCTGAACTAAAAATTGCACTTTAAGCTTTTCGCTTACTTATTATTCTATGCGATGAATTTCCTCACCGCGAGCGTGGCGTTGTGGCCGCCGAAACCTAAAGAATTGGATATGGCGACCCTGACCTTCGCCCCCCGCGGCTTATTCGGGACATAATCCAGATCGCAGTCGGGGTCGGGGACTTCATAATTTATGGTAGGCGGTATAACGTTGTTTTCGATTGTGAGCGCGCAGACTATCATCTCAACCCCGCCTGCCGCGCCCAGGAGATGGCCCGTTACAGATTTTGTGGAACTTATGGCCAGCTTCTTCGCATGAGCGCCGAAGACCTTCTTTATGGCCAGCGTCTCGATCTTATCATTATAGAATGTGGATGTGCCGTGCGCGTTTATATAATCCACTTCTTCCGGTTTTATGCCGGCGTCTTTAAGCGAAGCCGCCATACAACGGATGGCGCCGTCTCCCTCCGGATCAGGCGCTGTCATATGGTACGCGTCAGCGCTCATTCCGTAACCTATAATTTCGCAGTATATATGGGCGTTCCTCTTTATAGCATGCTCCGCCTCCTCTAAAACTACTATCCCCGCGCCTTCTCCCATCACGAAACCGTCTCTGTCTTTGTCAAAAGGCCTCGATGCCTTCTCAGGTTCATCGTTCCTTGTAGAAAGCGCCTTGAGCGCGCAAAAACCGCCGAAACCCATCGGCGTGACAGCCCCCTCTGCCCCGCCAGAGACCATACAATCCGCGTCCCCTCTTTGTATTATCTTGAACGCGTCTCCTATCGCGTGATTGCCGCTGGCGCAGGCTGTGGCACAGGCTGAATTAGGGCCCTTAAGGCCCATGGTAATCGATATCTGGCCGGACGCCATATTGACTATAAGCATTGGGATGAGGAACGGTGTTATCCTGTCCGGCCCCTTCTCGGGCCCCAGCTTAAAATACTGCATGCACTCCGCCTCAACCGTATGCAGGCCGCCTATGCCTGACCCGACATATACCCCTATGCGGTTGCGGTCCTCTTTCTTCAGGTCGAGCCCGCTGTCGTCCACCGCTATCTTTGCCGCGGCCACCCCGAATTGGACAAAGCGGTCCATCCGCTTGATCTCTTTTGGGCTTATGAATTTGGCTGGGTCGAAATCTCGCACTTCCGCCGCTATCTTAGAGGTGAAGTATGTGGGGTCGAATGCTTGGAGGCGCCTTGTGCCGCTTTTTCCTTCGAGGAGTGCTTTCCAGAAGAGTTCTTTTGTGCTACCTACAGGAGAGACTACGCCTACGCCTGTTACTACAACGCGTCTTGGTTTTGACATTATCTATTTTGAACTTACTTGGCAGCCTTTGTTTCAATGTACTTAATCGCCTCTCCTACAGTAGTCATCTTCTCGGCATCCTCATCCGGTATCTCTATGCCGAACTCTTCCTCCAATGCCATGACGAGCTCAACTGTATCGAGAGAATCCGCTCCCAGGTCGTCCACAAATTTGGCATTTTCGGTAACTTCCTCTTTCTTGACACCAAGCTGCTCAGCGATTATCTGCTTAACCCTATCCTGCGACACTGCCATTTATCTCCCTCCTTTTTTAACTACATGACCATACCGCCGTCAACCTGGACCACATGACCGGTTATATAGGCGGAATCGTCGCTGACCAAAAATAAAGCGAGGTTTGCCACGTCGTTCGCCGTCCCGAATTTACCAAGCGGGATCAGCTTCAGTATCCCGTTCTTGACGTCTTCCTGAAGTTTCGCTGTCATATCGGTCTGTATAAAACCCGGGGCTATGGCGTTGACCCTGATGTTGCGCGGGGCAAGCTCCTTCGCGACCGATTTGGTAAGGGCTATTAAACCGCCCTTGCTTGCGGCGTAATTTGCCTGGCCGGCGTTTCCCATTATACCTATAATAGAGGCGATGTTGACTATCCGGCCATCACGCTGCTTCATCATAACCTTCGCGGCGGCCTTCGTGCAGTTGAACGCCCCCTTGAGGTTCACCCCAAGGACAAGGTCCCAATCAGCTTCCTGCATCCTGACCAAAAGATTGTCTCTGGTTATGCCAGCGTTGTTAATAAGTATATCGATTTTCTTAAATTTGTCAAGGGTTTTCTGGACGAAAGATTCGACCTGATCGGGCTTGGTGACGTCAACTACCCCTGTGAGAACAGACCTGCCGGCCGCCTCTATGTCCGTTTGGGCCTGGGACAACGCCTCGCTGTTGACATCGCAGATAGCGATTAGAGAACCCTCTTTGGCAAAGGTCAACGCTATCTCTTTACCTATACCTTTGGCGCCTCCGGTTATCAAAGCTACCCTGTCCTTTAGTTTCATATTGGCGTATATTGTATCTATATAATATTAAAAGTCAAGCTATTTTCACGGGCATGTCAAGCCAAATTAGAAATGTCCTATAGTTACCAAAGTAGAAATGTCCGGTTTTTAGGTTTAAACCGTTAGTAGCAGCCCTTTTTCTTTTGGGGCGACCTTTTCTTTTTGTTGATACTG
>JAHFGN010000038.1 GCA_023247415.1 Candidatus Omnitrophota bacterium | reverse complement strand
GATACAACCTGTCTTGCGGGCGGATTCGATTATAATCCGGCTGTCTATGGGTTTCGGCGTGTGGAGGTTTATAAGCCTGGCAGTGATGCCGTCCTTCTCCAGGGCCTCGCACGCGAGGATCGATTCCCATACCATCTGACCGCAGGCGATGATGGTCGCGTCTTTGCCGTCCCTGATCAGATTGGCCCTGCCTATTCTGAAGAAGTCATCCGGCTTGGTAAATACCGGGGAGGCGCTTCTGCCGAATCTCAAATATACAGGCCCGTCCATGGCCGCCGCCTGTATCGTGGCCTTTTTGGCCTCTTCGGCGTCTGCCGGGATAACGACCTTCATATTTGGGAGGATCCTCATCAAGGCGATCTCTTCCAAGGCCTGGTGCGTCGCGCCGTCCGGCCCCACTGATATGCCTCCGTGAGTGCCTGCTATCTTAACACTAAGGTTCATATAGGCGACAGATACCCTCACCTGGTCCCACGCCCGGCCGCTGGCGAATACGCCGAAGGTGCAGGCAAACGGGATCTTCCCCATGAGGCTGAATCCCGCGGCATGGCCTATCATATCCTGTTCCGCCACGCCGAACGAGAAGAACCTCTCCGGGAATTCCTTCTTAAACCACCCTGCCCGCGTAGAATCTGTCAGGTCAGCCGAGAGGACGACCACGTCTTTATTGGTCTTCCCCAGTTCCAACAGGCCTTTTCCGAATCCGTCCCTTGTCGGAGATTTCGGGATATTTATGTTTTGCATCTTAAGCCGGCACAGCCTTTATGAGATTTTCGAACCGTAGTTTTTTTACCCGATATAATTCGAGGTCGTCCCGGGAAACCCTCAAGAACTTATTCTCTCCTCTTTCCAATATGTCGAGGAAGTCAAAGTCGGTAAATCTGTATGAGTGTATGACGCCGCCCGTTATGTCGAGTATCTTGCGCAGGATGATGTCCTCCCGCGGCCGTTCTTTTTCTTTCATCACCGCTAAAGCCTCGAAGCTGAACAGGCGCCTCTCCCCCTGAAAGACATACCTTCCTTTCGCGGACCTCAGTGAAAAGTTTTTATATATATCCTTGTCCTCCCTGAACTCCATCTTTATCCTTGAGGCAATCTGCTCCGCGATAAATTCCGCGAGAGTTATACCCTTTAGATAGAATTTGTCGTTCCAGTAGCCTATCTCGCCCAATTCCGAGGGCTCCGTCCGGAAAAAGTCGTTCATCACGTCTTCCTGCGTCTTTTCATCGAGCTTCATTTTGCCCAGGATATCCCGTATGGTCCGTTCCTTCTCGGCCTGCGGGCTGACGCGCATGTCAATTATCATCCTCTTGGAATATTCGCCCCTGGATATATCCTGCAGGAAAAACCTCTTCACATCGTCTACCGATTTTATGATGACGACCTGTATCTCCGGTATCCGCACATCATGGGCTATAACGCAGTAAAAATCGTACCGGGCGTCTGTGGAGAGGGCGACACGTGTTACGCTTAAAAGGACATCGTTTATCTTATCCGAGGCGTCTTTTGTGATCGCGAACGTGAAATCGATCAGGTTCGGAAGAGGCAGATAGATGCCGATCGTCTTGCCGGCTGTCGAGGCCTTTACGTCAATCTTATACTCTTTTTTGCAAATATCGACTATCGATTCTTTAATGCGCTCTTTGGGATATGTCGGGCCGCAGCCGGAGAATAGACAGAGAACAGAGAACAGAGAACAGAGAACAGATCGTCGCGTCATCTATTATTTAGTATACTGCAATTGGTGTTTGCCGTATTCCTTGAATATATCTTCGATCTCGTTGTAATCGAGCTCTTCTTTCTCGATCAGCTCTTTAACGAACCTTTCCAGGATAGTTTTTTCCTTTAGCAAAAGGTCATCGACATCTTTCAGGCACCTTTGGAATATCTTGTTCGTTTCGCTGTTCAATGTCTCCTTAACGTTGTCAGAAAGCTGGGCTTCCGGTATGGCGCCATAGTCCCCTATCATGCCGGCGTCGTTCATCCCCAGCTTCCATACCATAGTGTGCGCCGTCTTCATCGCCATCTCGAAATCCGCCAAGACGCCTGTCGACGTCGTGCCGAATCTTAACTTCTCGGCGGCGTAACCGGCCAGAGACACCTTTATGTCGGCAAGAAGCGCCTCCTTAGACTTGGTGAATAACTCTTCGCGCGGCTGATGATACACTATGCCAAGGGCCTCCCTACGTCCGATAATCGACGCCTTGAAGACATCGTCGGTCGGGTGCAGGAGATACAGGACAACAAGGTGACCGCTCTCATGGTACGCCACCATCTCTTTTTCACGCGGCGTCATGTGGCGCCTGTGCTTCAACCCCATCTCTATACGCTCTATGGCCTCGGAGATGTGTTTGTACTCTATGGACTCCTTCTCGTCCCTCGCGGCGATCAGCGCCGCCTCTTTTATGATGTTCTCTATCTCGGCCGGCGTCTTATAAACGGCCTTCTTCGCCAGCCTTTTTATATCTACGGAGTTTTTATCGTATTTAACCTTGTTAAAATAATACTCAAATAGTTTTTCCCTGTCCTCCAGGTTCGGACGGTCTATGTATAATTTTCTGTCAAACCTGCCGGGCCTGAGCATAGCCGGGTCGAGCAGGCTCTCGTCCGCGTTCGTCGCTCCTATTATGATTATATTCTGCTCTTTTTCCTGCACGCCGTCTATTTCGGCGAGGAGCTGGTTCTGCGTCGAATCTTTCTCCTGGCTGCCGAACGCGTTAAATATTCTTCGCGATCCTACGGAGTCCAGCTCATCAATAAAAATGATGCAGCCGCCGTATCCTTCGGCAAGGGTCCGGGCCTGAGAGAAAAGTTTTCGAACCTTGCTGGCGCCGACGCCTACGAATATCTCCACGAATGAACTGGCGGACATCGACAAAAAAGGAATGTCCGCTTCCGTCGCGATGGCTTTCGCGAGATACGTCTTGCCGCACCCCGGGGGGCCTATCATCAATATGCCGCGCACTATCTTACCGCCTATCTGTTTTATCTTCGCGCGGTCCTTGATCAACTGCACGACTTCCCACGCCTCGCGCTTGGCCTCTTCCGCGCCGATGACATCGCTCCATTTAACATTGACATATTTTGACCTGGGGCGCGTGATCGACAACCTGGTCAGCGAGCTTGTCCCTACGCGCATGTACATGATGACAAATATGAAGGCGTTCAAGGCGACAAGTATGAGCTGAAGCGGCATCGTCGCGAGGGTTATATTGCGGTAGAACGACTCGAGCGACATGAGGCCGATTACAGCGGCTATCAGGACGATGATTATCGAAATGGTGATAATTATTTTCGTTTTGTTTAAGATAAAGAACATCTTCCATTTTCGAGGCAGCATACGCGTCTCCTATTTTAACTTTTGCAGCGCTTCATCCAATTCCTTTACGGCGCGCTCGTACTCCTCCTGCTTCGGCGCGACGCCGTGCCACTCAACCTTTCTCTCGATGAACGATACGCCCTTACCCTTGACTGTGTGGGCGATTATCACTGTGGGTTTATCGTTAACCTCTTCGGCCTTATCGAGGGAGCCTTTCAATTTTTCGATGTCGTGGCCGTCGGTTTCCATGACATTCCAGCCGAAGCTCTCCCATTTATGGATATACGGCGTCATATCCTTAACCTTGCAGCAGAAGTCGTCTATCTGGAGCTCGTTATAGTCTATTATGGCGCATAGCGAACCGAGTCTGTAGTGCGCGGCGGTCATGGCCGCCTCCCAGATCTGCCCCTCGTTCGTCTCGCCGTCGCCAAGGACGCAATATACCCTTATATTTAACTTATCGAGACGGGCGGCCAGACACATCCCGCCTGCGATCGAAAGGCCCTGGCCCAATGAGCCGCTCGATGCCTCAAGGCCCGGAAGCCCGAGCTGTGGATGGCCCTGCAAGGGGCTGCCTAGTTTTCGCAGTGTCCATAGAATATCTCTGGGAAAATATCCGCGGTCGGCGAGGACCGCGTAGAGGGCCGGACAGCCATGCCCTTTTGACAGAAGAAACCTATCGCGGCTGGGACTGTTGGGATTTTTCGGGTCATGCCGCAATTTCAAATAATATAAAGTCAACAATATCTCGACGAGTGACAGGCTCCCGCCGGTGTGGCCGGATCCGGCCAGCGTCAGCATCTTCAGGATGTCTTTCCGTATCTCGATCGCCTTTTTTTTAAGCGCAAATATATCAACGTTTGCCATAAACTATCAACTGCCGCTTTATCCAGTTCTTTTAGAGTTGCCATAAATAATGCCCATCATGCAATGGGCAAGGGCGCGGGGGAGAGAGGCCTTTGGCCTCACACCCCCCGCGTCAGTTACCTTCTCCATGCAGTGAGACTGGCGCTTGAGTCCGAACAAGAAAAGGCTTATGACAAGTATAAAGTTTCCCGCTCGTCTCAAAAGCCGCTCTATCCTATTGTATATCTCTTCTTCTTGTGCCTGTCTCTTCTACGTCTCTTCTTGCGCTTGTGGACCGCCATCTTGTGGCGTTTGCGCTTCCTTCCGCAGGGCATGTTATACCTCCGTATCGAATAGTAACCAGAAACCAGTAACCAGATACCAGATTCTGGTTTCTGTACTCTGGTTTCTGGTTTCTTTAATAAATCACCTTATTCAGCGGATATTCGATTATCCCCTGAGCCCCTGCCTGTTTCAGCGCCGGGATCAGGTTCCGCACAACCTTCTCATCTATCACGGTATCGATATCGTACCACCCTTCCTGGGAGAGGCACGAGATCGTCGGCTTCTTCATCGCCGGCAGGAGTTTCAAGACGGCCTTCAAATTTTTTTTCGCCGCGTTCATCTTCAGGCCCACCTTCTCCTCAGCGAGTATCGCGCCTTTTAGGAGGAGGGCTATATTCTCTATCTTCGCGCGCTTCCAGCTGTTCCGCCATGCCTTCTTATTCGCTATAAGCTGCGTCGTGGATTCACACACGGTGGCGATGACTTTAAGTTTATTTGCCTTCAGGCTCGATCCGGTCTCTGTGACCTCAACAATGGCGTCCACGCCGAGCGCGGTCTTGACCTCTGTGGCGCCCCAGCTGAACTCTACATTTGCCATTACGCCGTTCTTCTTGAGATAACCCTTGGTTACGTTGACGAGCTCTGTCGCTATCTTTTTGTTCTTGAGATCCTTGACCGACCTTATCCGCGAACTATCAGGCACTGCCATGACCCATCGGACAGGCCTTAAGGAATGTTTTGCGTAGATTAGTCCGCAGACCCTAACTACCCTGGAATTATTTTCCAATATCCAGTCATTTCCGGTTATGCCGCAGTCGAGGATGCCGTCTTCCACATACCGCGACATCTCCTGGGCGCGGAACATGGTGAGCGATATCTCATCATCGTCTATCGACGGAAAATATGACCTCTCGCTGACAGAGATGGAAAATCCCGCCTTCTTGAACATCCTGATCGTGGCTTCCTGCAGGCTTCCTTTCGGTATGCCCAGTTTAAGCTTTGCCATTTAATTCGATCTCCAGATAATCGTCATCGCGAGCCCCTTTAGGGGCAAAGCGATCCTTCTTTCGTGAATATATCTTTTCGCTTTTTTTGACTTTCGTCGCCGGTTTTATCCGCCATCTTTTTCTGATTCTACTCTGCGGCGCCTTCTTCATTATAATATTAACGCTATTTTATCCGATATACACGCTATTGTCAAGCGGACCCTAATTATTACAAGGATTCTCCAAGTTTGGGAAATTCTTTTTTGATCTTATCGCTGACAAGAGTTATAAATATCCGGGCCTCTTTATACAATTCCTTATATTCTGTTTCACTGGTAACATTGGCGCGGTCGTAAAATGCATTCGCTCTTTTGGTTCTGGCGTCATCGAAGAGTATGAATGTATCTTTAAAGGAACCACCCAGGATCTGCCGAAGACCCTCCCATACCATATAATGGTAATTATTTTTGGGCGCTCTGTATCCAAAACAGTATAAAAACGCCTCGCCAGCCGCCAATGCCGCCTGATATGCTGAAATAAACCTCAACTCAAACGAGATGGAATCCTGTGAAGCGTCTTTGATGCATCTTTCCGCCACACCAAAAAGCTCTTTGATCTCTTGAGCGCTTGTCTTATGTTTTTCGATCTTGCCGAATCTGTATAAATCTTCTAAACTCATCTTCGTTTCCTTTTATGAAGACCTTTTTCGTCTGCGAGATAGAAGAGACAAAATGGTTCTTCTCATCCAACCTGCGCAGGAAATCCTCTTTCGTATAGACAATACTGTTAATCTGGCGCCCAATCTTTGTTTGATATTCAAATAATGCCGATTTTATCTCTTTTGGACTCACGTTTCCGATTACAATGCAATCGATGTCACTAAGAGAATGCTCCCTCCCCTCGGCATACGAGCCGTATATGAAAGCGAATTCTACACCCTCGCATCTCTTAAGGGCCTCTTTCAGGGCCTCCTCTATGCCGATGGTTTTGCGTATTATATTTTTTAATTCCTTATAAAGCGGATATCTTTTATTTAATCTATACAGCTTCGTCCTGCCTATATCTCTTGCCTGGAAAATACCGTCTGCTTCGAGCCTGAGCATCTCCCTTCGGACATTGCCTACAGAATATCCTGTAAGGGCCTCGAGTTGACGGAGGTAGTATTCTTTTTGGGAATCGTCAAAAAATATCTTAAGAATGGATGAGCGTGTCTTTGATCCTAAGATAGATAGCGCCGATAGTACCATTTGTAGTCCCTTTTGACTACAATTGTAGTCTTTCTCGAGCAATCTGTCAAGGCGAAAATACGCTTGGCGACAATGGGGGCAGGCTATTTTTTATTTTAGTAGTTTTTGCGCTTCTTTTACGGAGGCGCTTTCGTGGACAATGGCGCGGATCGCCTTAATCATGCCCACGGGATTCGAGGACTGCCAGATATTCCTGCCCATGTCAACGCCGGAGGCACCTTCATTTATCGCGGCATGCGCTATATTGAGCGCATCCAGCTCTGTCTCCAATTTTGGGCCGCCCGCTATGACAAGCGGGACAGGGCAGGATTTTACAACCTTCCCGAAGTCTTCGCAATAGTATGTCTTTACAAAATGGGCGCCCAGTTCAGCGGCTATCCGGCAGGCTAATGAGAGGTACCTCGCGTCGCGTTTGGCCAATTCTTTTCCAACGGCGGTAACCGCCAGGACCGGAATCCCATATTTTTGGCCTTCGTCAACCAATCTTGACAGATTTACGAGCGTCTGATGCTCATGTTCGCTGCCTACATATATCGACAACGCGACAGCCGAGACATTTAACCTGATGGCATCTTCCATCGCGACGGTTATGCTTTCATTCGAGAGGTCTTTCCCGACGATAGAATTCCCGCCCGAGACACGCAGCACAATCGGGACAGAACTCGCGGCATCCACTGACGCGCGAAGCACGCCCCTTGTGAGCATCAGCGCATCCGCATAAGATATCAATGGCGCTATAGTCTTGGCCGGCTCCTCAAGTTTGCTGACCGGCCCGAGAAAGTATCCGTGGTCAACCGCGAGCATGACTGTCTTATTATCCTTCGGATTTATTATCCGCGCTAATCGATTTTTCATTCCCCAGTCCATAATCCCTCCTGTAATAACATAAGTAACCTAAAAACCAGTAACCAGATACCAGATTCTGGTTTCTGTACTCTGGTTTTTAGGTTACTTTTTTCTCTGCGGTTCGATAATAACCTTCAGCGAATCTTTCGCTTCAGCGACTAATTTAAATCCTCTGCCTGCCTCGGCTAAAGGCAGCCTGTGTGTTATCATATCTCTGACCTTTATCTTTCGCGATGCGATCAATTTCAGCGCCTCTTCATGTTCTTGCGGGCTTGCCGCATATGAACTCGTCAGCGTAACTTCTGTCCGCCAGAATATGTCATTTATCGGAAGAAGCATCGCCGCATCTTTATCAGCGGCTGCGAATAACAGGACTGCGCCGCCGCGCCGGACAGACTTGAGCGCTTGCTCTACAGCCTTCACCGCGCCGGTGCAGAGGATAACAACATCGGCTTCTATCTTAGGCATATCGTTTTTAGCGTCGATGACTTCATCAGCGCCGAATCGCTTCGCAAGCCCCAAACGATAATCTGATATGTCAGTCGCAACTACTCTTGCGGCGCCTAAGGCCTTGGCAAGATTGATATGCAGTATGCCCGATATACCGCTTCCAAGGATGAGGACTGTATCGCCTTTTTTTAATCCTGCTATCTTCTGGCCGCGCAATACACATGCCAGCGGCTCAATAAATGTCGCTTCTTCAAACGAAACCTCTTTCGGCAGTCGAAATACGCCGCGCTTAACATTTATAGCCGGCAGCCTGATGAATTCCGAGAATCCGCCCGGATAGAAGTTCGTCTTTCGCAGGGTTTCGCAGACTGTCGGATGGCCGCTTTTACAGTAATGACACTCACCGCACGGAACGTGATGGGCCGCGGCTATCCTATCGCCTTTCTTAAAATCCTTGACGCCTTCGCCGACTTCCTCAACAATGCCCGCGACTTCATGGCCCAGCACAAGAGGCACCCTATTGATGCGGTACCACTCCATCACGTCTGTGCCGCATATGCCGCTCGCCTCGATGCGCATAAGGATTTCGCCCAGGCCTATCTTAGGAAGCGCTATCTCCTCAATTCGAACGTCATTATTGGCGTAGTACATCGCGACCCGCATAGGAGAGGATTATAGCATGAGAATGGCCTTTTATCAATATACGCCTGCCGCTGCCTGACTGGCGAGATAATTCTGGTATGCGGGGTTATTCCGCAGGAGCCCTTCATGACGGCCTATAAACATCTTATCGGACGCGGCCAGAAAATAGACCATGTCCATCTGAGCTATCGTTGATATCCGGTGTGAAATGACTACGACAGTGCCGGCTGGCAAAAACCCTCTTATATTTCCAATTATCTTCTCCTCTGTCTGGGCATCGATGGACGCGAGCGCCTCATCCAGGATGAGAATCTTCGGCCTTTTGATCACGGCCCTCGCGATGGCAATGCGCTGCTTCTGCCCCTCGGAGATTTTACAGCCTGTTTCGCCGACAACAGTATCCCAGCCTTTGGGCAGACTATTTATGAATTCATCTATGCATGCGATCCGCGCAGCTCCTCTAACCTCTTCAAGACTCGCGTCCTCCCTGCCATATCTTATATTGTCCGCGATTGTATCATTCCAGAGATACGGCTCCTGGAGCGCGACGCCGATCTGGTTATAAAAAGATTTTGATTTTACATCAGTTATATTCCACCCATCGATCCATATCTCACCTTTTTCCGGCTTGTATAATCGTAAAAGCAGGTTTACAATCGTTGTCTTGCCGCAGCCGGATGGGCCGACAAGCCCTGCGCAAGAAGCGCCGTCGATAATAAAATTCATGCCCTTCAAAATAGTTTTGTCAGGGCTGAATCCAAACGCAACATCTTTGAATTGCACCCTGCCTTGAGGAAATTTCACCTCTCTGGCTTGAACGCTCTCTATAGCATCAGGCTCGGCCTCGAGTATTTCATCCAGCCTTTCGTATGAGACAAGGCCTGTAGAGATCTGCTGAAAGAATTGCGCGAAGGAGCTCTGCATTCCTGACAGCTGGCTTAAGTAGATAGTCATCGCGCTCAAGCTTCCCAGGGTTATTCGCCCCTTTATCACCTGCCAGCCTCCATAAAATATGATCAGCCCTAAGATGAGGCGGTTGATCAGGCTGTTCGCAAAGGAGCCCGCGGTCTCTATTCTGGTATTTTTCAGGCTATATCTTATGTTCTTGATTAGCCCTTTAATGTAACTTTTCGTCTCGCGCCTGTCCTGGCCAAATGCCTTTACGAGACGCATATGCGAGAGCGTTTCTTGAAGCCGGCTGAAGATGGCCTGCATGTTCTCTATCCATCCCTTAAACGCCTCCTTTAGCCTCTTTCCAAAATAAGAGGGCACGATATATAAAAAAGGCGCAAGCGCCAAGGCAAACAGCGCGACCTTCCAATTCATGCATAATAGAATTATTAGGATAAGGAGCAACCTGGGAATCAGAGAGATCATCTGCGGGAGGAGCTCCGCGATGAATCTGCCTGCCTGCTCCACATCGTAGCTTATCTTATAGAGATTCTCTCCTGTGGGGGCGTCTTGAAAAAATATAAATGGAAGGCTTTGCAGTTTCTTGAAGACCCTGCGGTTTAAATCGAAAGTTATGCGCATTTTTATATACCGGTTTAGATAACCGTTGAATCCGCCGAGCGCGCCGTTTACAACGAATATAATTCCTCCGACAGCGACTAGAATTATAAATAACTTAGGGTCTTTTTTTCCGTAGGCATCGTCTATAATCAGCTTGGTCAGATACGGGCTGATCAAACCCAATACCACCGTCAGGCCGCTCAAAGACAATATCAGCGCCTCTTTTTTCCAAAAAGGTAAAATATACCGCCAAAACTTGATATATCTCATCTCATCATTTTCGCAATCCGTCTCGCCTCTTTTTGCACTTTCGCTGGAAACTTAACGCTCATCTCGAGGAATTTCCTCTTGGAGACCTCTCCAAAATTCAGCTCGTCTTCATTCAACGCGGCCAGGCCCTTCGACTTCATATACAAGGTATCCAAAAGCGCCTTTTCAGGTTCGGCGATAAGAATCTCACCTTCTAATTTATATCCAAAAAAAAGTTCTTTTTTTATTTTTCTTATGATAATCTCGCTCTCAAAGAATGGCCTAATTTTGGAGGATTTATAGGTAGCCATCGTAACTGAATAAGGAACCTGATTTATAATACCATATGTTGACAAGGCGCTTTCGAAAGAGATATAGGCAAAGGGCGCATAAAGCTGCGAGGCTATTTTCTTAATATCTATACCCTGTTCTGATAGAATATATATATTTCTGCTAAGCCTTTTGATGAGGCCTTTTTTGGTTATTCTGCCCAGATCCTTTTTCAAAGAATCTTTTTTCAATTTTAAGATTTTTTGAAGATCGTCTGTCGTGAAAAATGATTTATTCATTTTTTTCAACATTCTTATCTTATCGATTAGCTGCATAATCTTATCTTCTTATAAGTTTGTCTATGACCTTCCAGTAATCCTTAGGCAGATATTTTCTTAAGTTCTGCGTTAACATCTCTTTATCAAATTTGCCTCTTGGCGGATTGTACGGTTTTTTAAGTATGCCGCTTAAATACCATAGATCGAATAGATCCCGAGGTTCATCTCTGGTCTTAATGGCCCGCAATTTGTCTTTATAGACATTTTCTATCTTCATAACATTGGCCAGTGCCTCTATGTTGCTGACCTGGCTCTTCAAATTCATCAGGACATAGGCGTTTTTCTCCGCCCTGACCACGCGCTTGGACATCTCTATCTTCACCGAAAGGGCCCAGGGTTTCCAGGGCTCCCTTATTCTATATTGGGCTATGTAGGTATAGCGCTTGTCGGAAATATCCCTGATATCCAGCTCGGAATATCTTTTTTCAATAAGGGATACGGTATTTTGAAAAGATTTGAAAGGAAACTTCCGTATCAGCGAAAAATCCAGGTCGTCCGAAAAGCGGGGCGAGCCATAAACCAGCCGCATGGCTGTCCCGCCTTTAAAAAATAAGTTATTCCCAATGGAAGACGCGAATATATCTCTCAATATAACCATCTCCCACCACTCCCTGACTATCTGCTCAGCGTCTATCCCGATCTCTTCTGAAAATTTAGCCGCCAGGTTTCTATCCATTATTTTACCCAGACATACGTTATTAGAAAGTACCCAATTTTGTCTACTTTCTATAAACGAGTATATACGACAAAAACCAATTTGTCAAGGGGTATCCGGGAACGGACTTTAAGACGGGATAAATAGCCTGAATGGGCGCTTTATGTGGAATGCGCTGCGTCCTGGAAGGCGGCGGCCGATGAGGCGATCGCCGATTAAAATCTGTAGCTCTTTTCCCGCGGGTCTTTCGAATGCAAATAGACGCGTCTTTATCAGGCCCTTAAATATACCTGCGTCGGCCAACCACCGGTAATACGGGCCAATAATGAAAGATATGAATGAATAGGCTATATGCCTTGCTTTTATTGAAATGAGGTATAGTTGTCCCGCCAATCCGCCGTATATGTTCAGCAGTCTTTTGCCTTGCTGCGCATATGTCACACGTCCGATGATATCGTTAGGCTGAAGCAGCCATCGGTCAAATCCGCCTCTATTATTATCCCCTCTCGTCCTAATCCCTTTCGCGTCAATCAAAACAACGCGATGGACAACCTTTTCTTCTCCGTCAGGCGGCACAAAGACAACCACATCCCCCGCCAAAATCTTTTTACCCCCATATGGAATTACTCGGAGCGTGTCAAGATTTTGCAGCGTTGGATTCATGCTTGGACCTTTATAGAGCATGGATTGAGCCCCTTACGCCCTTCATGAGTCGTTTGATCCGATTGTTCCTGTCTCGACCGCAGGCAGACTTTCTTCCGCCAAAAGCCATTTCCGCAGAGGCACCATCTTCACAGTATACCCGTTCAGCTTCTCTTCGCCCTCCACTTGCTCCGTGATGATAGTCGCATCTGTAATATTCAGATCTTTCATGCCTTTATGAAGGCTGCGCAATTCTCGACTTTTTGTCTTTTCATCCCGGATATTCCAGCAGACTTGTATCGCGCTCGTTGGTTTCAAGCCGTGTTTAATAACGAAATCGACTTCGCGATGCTGGATATCTTTCCAGTAAAAAAGCTCTACTTGAGGATCGAGGATTTGTTTTCGCTTCAAAGCCAGAAAAACAATATTCTCCGCCAGCCTTCCGATATTTTCAGAAAATCTGAATCCGAATGAATTACATAATCCCGTATCTACGCAATAGATTTTGCGCGGGCTTTTTTCCTGTTCTTTTACCTTATAAGAGAACCGTTTAAGCAAGAAAATGAGATATACATCTTCGAAATACCCTGAAAATCGTTCTATCGTATTGGTGTGAACCTGAAGAGATTTTCCGGCTGATGTAAATGTCACAAGATTCGCGGCATTGCTGAGATAATACTTGATCAACGCTTTCATTGCCGGGGCTTTTCTGACACGAAATCTTTTTAGAAGATCCTTCGTTAGAAGGTCATCGAAGTAATTAAGTAAAATCTCTCTCTTCTTCACCGATAACGCCACTTCCGGAAACGAACCGGCCTCCATATATTTATGAAGAAGCCCGTCTATCTCGGCCTCGTTCCCCACGATATCAAAGGCTTTTTTTACCTCCACTTTATTAAATAGCAAGTACTCCGTGAAAGATAGCGGAAAGACTGTAAAGTCAAGATGCCTCCCGGTAAGAAGCGTCCCTAATTCCCGGCTTAACAAATGGGCGTTCGATCCGGAAACGATAATTTTCGCTTTCCTCAACTCATGCATTGCGCGAACCCATTTTTCCCATCCGGCTACTTCCTGGATTTCATCAAGAAAAATGTACGGCATGTCTGTGGGGGATAAAAATCCTTTATAAACATCGTAAACTTGAGCAAGCAGTTTTGTGTCAAGAGCAGTAAATCGCGGGTCTTCAAAATTAACAAAAAGAATATTCTCTCTCTTTACCCCTTTGTCAGAAAGCCTTCTTGTCATCTGACGCATTAGATATGATTTGCCCGCGCGCCTTGGCCCTGTTATGGTTATTATCTGATTAGATCCCGCAATAAGAGCCTCTAACCTGTCAAGATAGACGCCTCTGATAATACCAACGTCTTGCTGTCCTTCCCAATCATTCCAATCTTTCAATATGGCTAATATCTCATTTTTGTCCATTATCTACACTCCTATTGTCTAAAATTAATAAATCCTGTACATTACATAACAAAATATACGTCAAAATAGCCATTTTGTCAACTGTTTTTTTGCAAGGGCGCTCTAAAAGGTGGGTTTTTAAGCGGCAGGTGTTGTCGGATTTGCGCGAGACTTTCTGCTATCTCGTATTCTTTAATGAGTTTGTTGCCGAGCCGTCATCTGCGAGCCCCTTTAGGGGCGAAACAATCTATTTTTAGATTGCTTCGGCTTCGTCTCGCAACCTTCGGTCGCTGCGCTCCCTCGCAACGACATGTTGTTCGGTTTGTATCTCAAAAAGGTTTTCCGTCGAGTACCGCTGCTTAATTCGGACACGAGTGATTTCAAGGCATAAATCAGACTGCTTCTTTTCCACGTAATGAACTCCTTAAAAATCTGATAGGTAACAAATGTCAACAAAATAAATTACCCAACAAACATGACGCTAAGCTTGCCTGTTGGGTAAAAGCTGTCTCTAAATTGGCAAATCTGTCTTTGACGGTAACCAAGGGCCATCCGAAAGTCCACTGGCTTCCTACCCTAACTTAGGCCGCTTATCTAATAATATCAAATTTTTGATATTTGATTTTCCAACGCCTCTTCCATCTTCTCCTTAGAACCCGTCCGTGAGAAAGGCTGGTCTTTGTTGCGCCAAACAAAGGTATGAGCGCCGATTATCTCTCCTTCTGGCTCCAGCCAGTCTTGACTGTCTAATAAACCTCGATAAATCTCTCCATAATATACAATGCGAACCTTTCTAGGATTCATA
>JAHFGN010000037.1 GCA_023247415.1 Candidatus Omnitrophota bacterium | reverse complement strand
TCTCATTCATTAAGCAATAATTGACTGTCCTTTTTATCCTGTCTTCTATTTTGCTTATCTCTGAATGCAATTTCACGCTGTCTATATCTCCAATTATCATCAAATCAATATCGCTTGAGGCCTTTTCTTCTTCCCTGGCGACAGAACCATAAATAAATGCCGCTTTTATGCCGGGGGTTTTTTTGATCAGCTCTCTCAATCTATCCCCCAGGCCTTGAGTCTTTAATACAATTCTCCTGATCTCGTCTAATATAGGATACGCCTTATTGACCCAATAAAATTTCACGCGCGCCTCTTCTTTGCTTAAAAGAAAACCTGAACTTTCCAGTTTCTTCAGCTCCCGCCTTACCGCGCTTACAGGCTTGTCTATCAACCGCTCCATCTGCCTGATATAAAACTTTTTATCCGGATTGGTTATAAATATAGTGAGTACTTTTCTCGCCGTCTTTGACCTTATTAAAATCTCAAGCATCGCGCCGCCCCATATTGTTCATATTTTATGAACAATTGTACACTATTTATGCTCAATTGTCAAGCAGCGCCGTCTGTCCTTGCCTGTTTCACCTCATACCCCGCCAATCCTGACTTTTCAAGCTCGCCAATAAATTCATTGATGTGGTTTAAGGCGTCCCCGGGCGCGTCATCGCAATCCTCGCGCAGTTCCATTAATATATCCTCGGCTGTATGCCTGCCGTCTAACCGCTTCCAGATGAATACGGATACAGGATCAACGGCGAAGATATCATTGGCGTCCGGGTCGAACAAAAGCGCCCAGTCGTCGAACTCCTCCCTCAACACCACCATCGGATTCGCTATTGGTTTTTTATTCTCGTGCATCTGTCTAACCTCCTTGTGTCGGACGATTTAAGGAGAGAAAATCCGGTTACCAGGGTTAAGCAGCCTTTTAATGTACAACGAATAGGATTTTTTCAAAAGCGGCTCATCCCAGAGGCCCATCGCTTCCTCGACCGGCAGGAATATCTTATCATATATCGTCCTTGCGCAGTCGAAGAGGTTCTTTGAATAGATGTACGAACTCGCGAAGTAGCGCCAGCTGTAGCTGGAGGCTATACGAACTCTATTTCGCAAGATATTATTTTTATTGATCCATATTTTTAGCAGGTTTTCTGAAAAAAACGATTTTTTAAAAGCGCGCGGCATGCCGGTGTCGAATAATTCGTTGGCCGACTTCAAGGCAAAGAAGAGGGCCCTGTCTAAACGGTGTCCCCGCGCCCTGGAGATCAGGGTATCCCAGTCTATTGTCCTGCCGAATTTACAGATTGCCTTATGTATGTCGTATAGATACTTTGGGAGAATGAAATCGAAATCCGCTATGGCGGTTAATGCTATATAGAGAACGGTATCTTCATCGGAAAATGACAGCGCGCGATGTCCGTCAAAGTCCATGTATCGCGCGTTGCGCCAAAATTCCTCTATGGGCGCGTTGATGTATTTATCGCTAAAATTCCAGTGCAGATCTAGCGATATATTATCTTTTTGCAGGGTTATCTCTTTTCGGAATTTCCGAAAAAAATCCGCCTCACGATGATGAGAATAATGATAGCCTGTCTCTTCTAATTTGCGCTCCGCCTCGCCAAGCCTTCCCGGCGGGATTAGAATATCTATATCGCAGGAGGCCTGACGGAGCGCTAAATCGTCGTAAAGATATCGGGCCAGAAACGGCCCCTTCAATGGTATGGCCGGAATGTTTGTTTTTTCAAGATATGAGAGAATATTGAACGACTCTCGTTCTAATATTATATTTTTCTTGAGATTCGCGGCGAAGTCATATTTGAGCCTGGATAGGAATTCGGGGGGTATATTTTCTAATTTAAGAGATGTTAATCTGGTGTAGAATATGGGGAACAGTCCGTTTCTTACACTAAGTTCATACAGAGCCTCCCAGTCCTTATCGCAAAAATCTTCACATCTCTTCTCGATGGCGAGGCGATTGTCCCCTTTTTTTAATATTAATAGGAATATCTCCTCTATAATATTACCGAACGGAGGCATGTCTGAATTTTACCCGATTACCGCCTTTTCGTCAAGGGCAAAACCCTAATGAGTTTACACAGACCGGGTTTGGTTGTATAATAGGCACGTATGGAAAAGATACGGTACGAGATAGACCCGCATAACAGGCTCGTCATGGACCAGCCTGGCCTGAAACGTTTCAGACGGGTTCTGGATGGCAGATTCAAGGTGGGCGAGGATAATTCTCTCATATATTACATAAAGGCCCCTCTGCAGGACGGCAGCGATACCCCGCATCAGGTCAAATTGAAGGGCAGCTGGTCACTTGCAGGCGGCAACAACCTCGTCTTCACCCTCGATGAGTGGAAGCGCCAGACATTCGGCGACCAACTGACGCTCCAGACAGATATTATCGACGCGAAGGCGAATTCTTTTGTCTTCGCCCTCACGACGAGAAGCGATGACAACATTCAATCAACCTATATCCTGGAGCTCGGAGGCGCGTGGCAGGCCGATGAGAAGAACCGCCTTGCCTTCCGCATCAAAAGGGAGCGCTCCCGATATGACATCCTGACCTTGGAAGGGGCGTGGGAGATAGATAAGAATCACGAGATCGTCTATATGTTCAGGAAGGAGCGTCTTGCCAGAAAGAAGGAAGAGGCGCATACCATTATCTTTAAAGGCCATTGGGATATAAATAGAAGGCACAGGATTTCCTATATATTGGACGCGGGCACGGATTCCGTCTTCGATTTTAGAACAGGCCTTGGGATATTCGAAGATGACTACATAAAATATGAAGTCGGAATAGGCCTGGCCAATAGGCCGAGACCGACAAGACGCATCATTATACTCGACGGGACATGGCATCTTAAGAAGGACGCCAGTCTCTTCTTTGAGATAGAATATGCGGATAAAAAGTTCTACTCAATAACATTCGGCGCTGATGTCAAACTCACCGAAAATGATACGTTGTCATTTAAACTTAAGGACGCCGCCGGGACAGGAGATATCGGCGCCAGTCTGAAACTGTCGCACAAGATGCTTAAACCCGACGGCGATCTGTTCCTGGAGCTTCTAAAATCAAAAGGCGGCGAGGCGGCCGTTATGGCGGGCGCCGCGTGGAGGTGGTAGACTCGTGTTAAAATTCTTCCGGACAAAGGGTGTTACAAAATTTGTATTGTGGCTGCTTCTTATTCTCATACTTCCTGCGTTTGTTTTATTTGGGACTGAATCATTTCGGGCTAAGAGGAAGGGGCCGGCCTTCGTCGGGACAATAGGCTCAAAAAAGGTATCGTTCAATGAGCTCTTTGAGAGTATGGCCGCGGTCAGGGGGCAGCTCGTATTAAATTATGGCTACCAGCCTCAGCTTGTAAGCCAGATCACGGAGAATAAAACCCTCCTCGCGAAGTTCGGCTGGGACAGGCTTATTATGCTGAAGGAGGCCGGGCGTAATAAAATACGCGTCTCTGATAAAGAGGTGGCTGTCTACCTGCGATCGCATCCGCTTTTTATACGCAACGGCCGGTTCGACGACAGGATATACGCGTATGTCCTGCAGTATAATATCGGGCTTAGCGCCAGGGCATTTGAGGAGTTTGTGCGTCAGAACCTAAAGATAACGAAGCTGAAAGAGGATGTGGTAAAAGCTGCGAAGGCAGACGATAAGGATAAGAAGGCGAAGGCGCTCGATGAATGGCTCGCGAAACTATCGCAGGGCGCGAAACTCAATATTGACCTGAACGAGATTGAGAAATACCAGCATCGGGACACCCTACCATGATTAGAGATTGGTTTGGCCGTAGAGTGTCCCGCTCATGTTCAGGTTACTTCAAAAATTGCTTCAGCTCTTTCATGAACTCGCTGACGTCTTTGAACTGGCGGTAGACCGAGGCGAACCTGACATAGGCGATCTCATCCAGACTGTGCAGGCGCTTCATTACGAGTTCGCCTATCTCTTTTGATTTTACCTCCCTGTCATAGCCCTTTTCCAGGACCTTCTCAATATCATCTACCAGGCGCTCCATCCTCTGGACACTGACAGGCCTCTTTTCGCAGGCCTTCATTATACCGGTAAGGAGTTTCTCTCTGTCAAAGTGCTCCCGCCGGCCGTCTTTTTTTATAACCAGGATGGGGACCCTCTCGACATATTCATAAGTGGTGAAGCGCTTTTTGCATCTTGTGCAGGCGCGCCTTCTGCGGATGGATTTACCCTTGGAACTTGAGCGGGAATCGAGGACCTTATCTTTTGCGCTGCCGCAGTAGGGGCACTTCATATCACAATGGGAAATAACATAAGTAACCAGTAACCAGTAACCAGTAACCAGACTTTGACTGCTTTACCATGGTTTTTATCTCTTAACAATCTTCATCTTGACTCCTGCCTCGTCCAGAAAATCGCGCGCCATCTTGTCTGGATAGCCGCCGCTGAAGACGACCTCTTTTATGCCGGCGTTGATTATCATCTTGGCGCAGATTATGCAGGGTTGATTGGTGATGTAGAGGGCGCTGTCCTTTGTGCTCACGCCGTACAGCGCCGCCTGCAGGAGCACATTATGTTCAGCGTGCAGCCCGCGGCAAATTTCATGACGTTCGCCGGAAGGTATACCCAATTTCTCTCTCAGGCACCCGGTCACCTCGCAGTGGGTTATGCCGCTCGGGGCGCCGTTGTAGCCTGTGGCGAGGATCCTTCTGTCTTTCACCAAGACCGCTCCGACGCTCCGTCTTAAGCATGTGGCCCTTTTCGCGACGAGGTGGGCGACATCTAAGAAATATTCGTCCCAACTGGGTCTGGAAATTTTCGTCGTTCGTCGTTCGTCTTTCGTCTTTCGTCTTTTCGTCATTTCAAACTTTTATAGAGCGGGAAGGCCTTCGCGATGGCCGAGACATCCGCGCGCACGCCTTTAACAGCCTTTTCATCATTTGGGCTCTTCAGGACCCTGTCTATGAGATGGGCGATCCTCCTCATCTCCGGCTCCTTCATGCCGCGCGTTGTCACGGCAGGCGTCCCGATCCTTATACCGCTTGTCACAAAAGGAGACTGGGCGTCGAATGGTATCAGGTTTTTATTTACGGTTATGTTGGCCCTATCCAGCGTTCGGGAGGCATCCTTGCCTGTTATGTTCTTTTTGGACAGGTCCACAAGAAAGAGGTGTGTGTCTGTGCCGCCGGAGATGATCCTGTAGCCCAGCTTCTCGAATTCTTCCGACAGGGCCCTGGCATTTTTGATAATCTGCCTTTGATAGGCCTTAAAGGCCGGGGTCGAGGCCTCCTTGAAGCAGACCGCCTTTGCCGCGATTATATGCATGAGGGGCCCTCCCTGTATGCCAGGGAATATCTCCATATCTATCTTCTTCGCGAATTCTTTTCTGCACATTATAAAACCGCCGCGCGGACCTCTCATGGTCTTGTGTGTCGTGGAGCTTACAAATTCGGCATACTCAACCGGATTCTGATGGACCCCTCCAGCGACCAGGCCCGCGATATGGGCGATATCCACCAGGAGAAACGCGCCCACCGCATCGGCGATCCTCCTGAATTTTTTAAAGTCTATGGCCCTCGGATAGGCTGATGCGCCTGCTAATATCATCTTAGGCCTGGCCTTCTTGGCCAGCTCTAGAATCTCATCGTAATCGAGCGTCTCTGTCTTCCTGTTCAATCCATAGGGGACTATCTTGTAGAATTTCCCGGAGAAGCTGTGCGGATGGCCGTGAGAGAGGTGGCCTCCGCAGGACAGATCCATTGACATAACAGTATCGCCCAAATTGAGCATCGCGAAGTAGACAGCCATGTTCGCCTGCGTGCCGGAATGGGGCTGGACGTTGACATGCTCCGCGCCGAACAACTTCTTCGCCCTCTCGACGGCAAGCGTCTCAACTATATCGACATTGTGGCAGCCGTTATACCATCTTGCCCCGGGATAGCCTTCGGCGTACTTATTGGTCATGATGGAGCCCTGCGCCTCGAGGACCTCTTCTGAAACGAAGTTTTCGCTCGCTATCAATTCCAGATTCTCATCTTCCCTCCTGATCTCATCCAGGATCGCTTTGTAGATCTGCGGATCGACTCTCTTTAGCTTGCTCACTTCCTCTCCCTTTTTTTCAAATCGTTTTCTAACTTTCTTATCTGTTCGATACGCCTTGCGTGACGCTCGCCCAGATGCGCGGTTGAAAGCCAGACCTTCGTTATCTGGATCGCTTTACCGGCATCAACGTAATTCGCGGCCAGGACGAGGAGATTGCAGTCATTATGCTCGCGGCTTGCGCGCGCCATGTCAACGTCATAGCATACGGCGGCCCTGACGCCGTGAAGCTTATTCGCGATTATGCCCATGCCTATGCCGGTTTTGCAGAGGAGTATGCCCCTGTCAAATTTTCCTGCTGAAACGGCGTTTGCCACGTCAAAGCCTATAATAGGATAGTCGCAGGACTCTTTCGAGTGCGTGCCGAAATCTTTTATCTCGCATCTTTCCCCTTCTAAAAATTTTACCAGCGCCGTCTTCAACGCGAATCCGCCGTGGTCGCTTCCGATCGCGATCTTCATAAAAATTCGATTATCCTTTCTATCTCTTTTTTTATCGCGCTCACGCAATTCTCATACTCATCTATGGAAAGACCTATCGGGTCGAGAATCTCGGAATCCGACGCCGGGAAATCCTGCCCCTGGCGTTTAAACCTTTTCAGGAGAAACGTCTTATCCGCGGCGGCCGGGACGCGCCGCAGCACCTCATCCCGGTGCAGCCTCTCCATAACTAATATCACGTCAGATTGTTTAATCATTTCATCTGTCAGGGCTTTAGTCTTATATCCGGAGACATCCAGCCCTATCTTCTTCATCGCCTCTATGGTGTTGGCCGCGGGGCTTAAGCCATCTGCCGCCATCGCGCCCGCGGAAGATACTTTTATGCAAAGACGCTCTTTTTTCTCAAGCGCGTCTTGCAAAAGTCTTTCCGCCATTATGCTCCTGCAGGTGTTTCCCGTGCAGACAAAGAGGATTGTCTTCGGCTTTTTCATATTGCGCTAAAAACTTCCGCTTCAGGGATAGCGCCGTGCCGCAATATCTTCGGCCTTTGGCCGGTCATGTCCACCACAGTAGATTCTACGCCTATGTCCGTATGGCCGCCGTCCAAAACCGCCTCTATCCTGCCGCGAAAGTCCTTTAATACGTCATCCGCGTTTTTGGCAGGCGCCTTAGCGCTTATATTGGCGCTTGGGACGACCACCGGGATGGCGCACCTTTTTAAAAGCGCCAGCGCCGCCTTGTGCGCCGGCATCCTGAATCCTAACTTTTTCCCGGCCCGGTCTTTTAGGATTATGGTAAGAGGCCCTGGCCAAAACCTATCCATCAACTTTTTCGCAGGCGGTGTTATCGCGCAGCCCATCTCCTCTATAGACTTTATATCCGCAATCTGGACAGTAAGAGGTTTTGTCCTGGGCCGTTTCTTAACTTTGTAAATTTTATCGACAGCCTTTTTATCGAGCGCGGATGCCCCTAATCCGTAGACCGTCTCCGTCGGAAACGCGACGAGGCCGCCCTTTTTTAGGATCCGGCTGCAGGATTCTATTGCTGCCTGATCTGGATTGTCGGGGTCTATCTTAAATACCTTCGTTGAGATTTTTGTTCTTCTGTCTAACAGATTCAGTCAGCTTTTTCTTAAATTCTTCCAGCCTCTTCGCGATTTTCTTATCGCTTGTCCCTAATATCTCGAGCGCCAGTATCGCGGCGTTTTTAGCGCCTGGGCTTCCTATGGTGACTGTCGCGACCGGAACTCCGGACGGCATCTGGACAGTCGAGAAGAGCGAATCTATCCCTTTCAATTCCTTCGTCTCCATGGGAACGCCTATAACAGGCAGGGTGGTGTGGCTGGCGACAACGCCGGCCAGGTGAGCCGCGCCCCCGGCTCCCGCTATTATGACCTTAACGCCTCTTGTCCTCGCCGCTTTCGCGAATTTACGAACTTCTTCCGGAGAGCGGTGCGCGGAGAGGATCCTGATTTCGTTAGGCACCCTATATTCATCCAGGACCTTCTTCGCCTCTTTCATCACGGCCAAATCAGAATCGCTGCCCATTATTATAGAAACTTTTGTCTTTTTCATCCTCACCTCTTCAATGCCCTCGCCGCTATATCCTTTCTATAATGCATGCCTTCAAAACGGATCTTCTCCATAGCCTTATAACAATTATCGATGGCCTCTTTTATATCCTCACCGAGCGCTGATACCGCGAGCACCCTCCCCGCCGTTGTTATGTAAAGATTAGAGCCATTGCCGGGGCGTTCGCCCTTCTTTGTGCCGGCATGAAAGACCGCTATGTCCTTCATATTGTCGAGGTCGGATAGGCCGGTTATCTCTTTGCCTTTTTCATAACTAGCCGGATACCCTCCTGACGCCGCCACAACAGATACACATGGCCGCCTGTCCCATTCGAGGTTCATCCCGCTTAACTTTCCGTTTATGGCGTTCTCGATGATATCTACGAGATCTGTCGCAATCCGCGGCAGTATTGCCTGGGTCTCCGGGTCGCCCAATCTGACGTTAAATTCTAATACCTTCGGCCCGGTCTTTGTAACCATTACGCCGATATATAGAGCGCCCCTGTATGTCCTGCCTTCTTTGGCCAGCCCGCCTAAGAGCGGCTTTATTATCTCACCCTCTATCTGCTTGTACAACTCATCCGTCACAACCGGCGCCGGAGAGTAGGCGCCCATGCCCCCTGTATTAGGGCCGCGATCTCCGTCATAAATCCGCTTATGGTCCTGGCTTGAGGCCAGCTTTACAAAATTTTTTCCGTCGACTATGATTATTATTGACGCCTCTTCGCCCTCGAGACATTCTTCTATAACAATCCTTTCGCCGGCAGAGCCGAATATCTTCTCTTCCATCATGCCGGAGACCGCGTCGAGGGCCTCCTTCTTCGTTTTCGCAACGACAACGCCCTTCCCCGCGCAGAGCCCGTCCGCTTTTACTACGCGCGGCATGCGAATCCTATCCAGATAGCTCTTTGCGGCGCCCGCTTCATCGAATATCCTGAAGTCGGCTGTCGGAACGCCGAAGCGCTTCATCGTCTCCTTCGCGAAGACCTTGCTCCCCTCTAATCTGGCGAGGGCCTTGGAGGGCCCGAATATGCGAAGCCCTTTTTCTTCGAATAGATCGACAATGCCTAAGACAAGCGGCGTCTCCGGCCCAACCACTGTCAGGTCTATCTTCTCTAATCTCGCGAAGTTCGCGAGCCCCTCGATGTCTTCGGCCTTTATGTCAACGAGCTCCGCGTGGCGGGCTATGCCGCCGTTGCCCGGCGCGCAGTATATCTTATTTACTTTAGGGCTCTTGGCAATTTTCCAAACAACGGCGTCTTCGCGTCCTCCCGAACCTACGACTAATATCCGCATTTTTTTGTTTTTGTTTTTACTATGTACTATGTACTAAGTACTATGTACTGATTCGTACTTCGCTTCTGCCCTTCGCGATCGCGCCTATATGAAAGGAATTCAGTTTAAAACGCGACAGAATGCCCCGCGCCCTGGCCAGATCCTTTTTATCCAATACGATTACGAGGCCTATGCCCATGTTGAACGTGGTAAACATCTCCTTCGGAGTAAGGCGCGACTTATTCTTTATCAGAGTAAATATAGCGGGGGCCTTCCAGGATCTGGCGTCTATGCAGGCATTCATATCAGGCGGGATAACGCGCGGTATATTCCCGTAGAAACCTCCGCCGGTGATGTGCGCCATCGCCTTGATCCTGACTGCCTTCAGAAGCTCGAGGACCGGCTTGACATAGATTATGGTAGGCACAAGGGCGAGCTCCCCCGTCATGCCGCGCAGTTGTTGACCAGAGAAGAGTTTGCGCACAAGCGAATAGCCGTTTGAATGCAGGCCGCTCGATTGGACGCCGAGTATGGCGTCGCCAGGCCGCACAGTTGAACCGTCTATTATCTCTTTCTTATCTATTATTCCGACGCAAAAACCCGCGAGGTCATAGCGCCCCTTCCCGTATAGGCCGGGCAGCTCCGCTGTCTCGCCGCCTAAGAGGGCGCAGCCTGCCTGGCGGCACCCCTCGACCATGCCCTTCATTATCTCCACCGACTTCGCGAGCTCCAGCTTTCCGGTCGCGAAATAGTCGAGGAAGAATATTGGCCTGGCGCCTGTCACAACGCAGTCATTCACGCACATAGCGACGAGGTCTATGCCGATCGTGTCGTATCGCCTGATCCCTATTGTCAGGAGGAGCTTCGTCCCAACGCCGTCAGTCGAGGCGACAAGAACCGGCTCTTCATATCTGTCCTTATCTATCTCGAAGAGCCCGCTGAAACCCCCTATTCCTCCGAGCACGCCTTTCGTGTCGATCTTTTTGATAAGCGGGGTAATCCGCTCGACGAACTGATCGCCCTTATCCATATCGACGCCGGCCTTTTTATATGTTGCGCGTTTCACTTATGCCATCACCCTCTTCAACACTTCCTGATACGCCTCTTCGACATTGCCTAAATCCCGGCGGAATCTGTCTTTGTCCAACTTCTCTTTAGTCTTTGAGTCCCACAGCCTGCAGGTATCCGGTGAGATCTCATCCGCCAATATTATCTTTCCCTTGAATCTTCCAAATTCCAGTTTAAAATCTACCAGTATCAGACCCTTCTTCAGGAAAAATTCCTTCAACACATCGTTTATCTTAAATGAATACAGGGCTATTGTATTCATTTCCGGCTTGGCCGCGATGCCAAGCGCCTCGATGTGGTATTCGTTGATAAGCGGGTCATGGAGCGCGTCGTCTTTGTAGTGGTACTCCAAGACCGGCTTCTTAAGGACTATGCCCTCTTCGAGGCCTAATAATTTCGCCATCCCGCCCGCGACGATATTTCGTATCGTGACCTCAACCGGGACTATTCCGACTTTCTTTATGAGCATCTCGCGGTCATTCAAAGACTCTACGAAGTGCGTGGGTATCTTTTTCGATTCCAGGAGCGCGAATATCTTTGTCGATATCTTGTTGTTGACGACGCCTTTTTGAAGGATGGTGCCGCGCTTAGCGGCGTCGAACGCTGTCGCGTCGTCTTTAAATTCCTGGATCAATAAATCCGGCTTGCCGGTTGAGTAGACCTTTTTGGCTTTGCCTTCGTAGATCAATTTAAGCTTCTGCATGCTATATCCCCACCCTCCTGAATATCTTATCGACATGTTGTAAATGATATTTCATATCGAACATCCTGTCTATCTCTTCTTTGGCGAATAACCCCGCAAGCTCGCCATCCTCCAGGAGTGCCTCTTTAAAATCAATTCCCTTCTCTTTCACTGTAAACGCCAGACGCTGGACCTTGGCGTACGCCTCGTCCCTCGTAAACCCTTTTTCGACGAGTGCGAGCAATACCCTTTGGGAGAAGGACGCGCCTTTGGATTTATTCAGGTTCTCGAGCATCGCGTCCTGATGCACGCCGAGTTTCATCACAATGTCCGTGAACTTATCCAGCATGTAATCGAGGAGTATGGTAGAGTCCGGCAGTATCACGCGCTCGACGGATGAATGCGATATGTCGCGTTCATGCCACAATACCATGTCTTCCATGGCCGCTATCGCGTTGGCGCGCAATATCCGCGCCAGGCCGCATACCCTCTCGCACATAATCGGGTTTCGCTTGTGCGGCATGGCGCTCGAGCCTTTTTGTGTGGGTGAGAAGTATTCCTCCACCTCGCCTATCTCTGTATGCTGAAGGTTTCTGAACTCTGTCGCGAACTTCTCCAGAGAAGTGCCTATAATAGCTATGGCTGTAAGGAGTTCGGCGTGGCGGTCCCTCTGGAGTATCTGGTTGGAGATTTTGGCGGGTTTCAATTTCAACTTCCTGCACACGTATTCCTCGACAAATGGGTCGATATTGGCGTATGTCCCGACAGCGCCTGATATCTTGCCCACCGCTATGCCTGAACGCGCCCGGAGCAGCCTCTCGAGGTTGCGGTTGGTCTCGTCATAGTAGAGCGCCATCTTGAGGCCAAATGTCATAGGCTCCGCGTGGACAGAATGGGTCCTGCCCATCATGGGCGTCTTCTTGTATTGGCGCGCCTTTCGCCTTAAGGCTGTGAGGAGCCGTTTTATGCCGTAGATCAGGATATCGCATGCCTCAACCAGCTGGACAGAAAGGGCCGTGTCCAGTACGTCGCTTGAGGTGAGCCCCATATGGACGTATCTGGAGTCTTCGCCTATATTCTCGGCGAGATTCTGGAGGAAGGCTATCACGTCGTGATTGGTCTTCGCCTCAAGCTCCTTTATCCGCTCGACGTCAAATCTGGCGTATCTGGCGATATGGGCCATGGCCCTCCTGGGTATCAGGCCGAGCTTCGAGAGCGCCTCGCACGCGTATAGCTCGACATCGAGCATCTTCGCGAAACGGTTTCGCTCGCCCCAGACATTGGACATCTTTGGAAGTGAGTATCTCGGAATCATCGTCAACCTTATTCTATATTATCCCCCTATGGGTGTCAAGCCTCAAAAAATGGGGAAAATGGGGACAGGCTGGTTTTTCTGGCTATACGGTATCAAGAAAAAGTAGCCTGCCCCCATTTTCCATTTTCTTGCTTATCGGTATATCATATGCTAATATATGAAGCGATGAAGCCGTTTGAAGCAAAAAGTATAAAGACTGAGGTGTTGAGCATCGTATTCCTCGCCACCTTTATCATTACCGCGACATTGGGCTGCCTCTCCTTCCATTTCAGCAGAACCCGTCTCGTAACCATGCTGGGTGATTCTATCAAAGGCGTCGCCGCCACAGCCTCAAATTTCATAAACATGCGGGACCTTCTCGTCATTCTTAGCAATGGCGGGGCTATAACCGAAAGATACCGGGCAGCCAAGGATAAGACATTCGCCCACATCTATGAAAAGAATATGGAATCCAAAGGCGATGAGGAAGCCGGCGACGCTTCGAACCATGCCTTATCGGCATATGTCAAATACGCGGGGCTCCTGTCGAATATAAAAAAGATGAACAATATAGACAGCCCTATAAACGTGTATGTCAGAGATATGTATAGGCTCAAACTTATCCTGACAAGCGATAACGCCATGTTGATTGGAACCCGGTACGCGATGAGGCCCGAGGCGGAAGCCGCCTTCATGACCGGCAGGCCGCAGTCGACAAAAATTTATAAAGATAAGGACGGCGTGTGGATTTCAGCGTACGCCCCTATATCATACCAGCCGATTGGGAGGCCGCTGGCAGTGATTGAGATAAACAACAGGATAGACCTGTATACACAAAAGCTGGACCAGGAGGTGTGGACCATACTTCTTGTCTGCCTGGTCGGATTCTTCTCAACGGCCCTCTTGAGTTATCAACTGGTGAACAGGGTAGCGTACGCCGTCAGAAAACTCGACGAAACAGCGATGGAGTTGGACAAGAGCAATTATGATATCCAAATAGATATCAAAAGAGATGACGAGATAGGGCACCTCGCCAAAACATTTGAAAAACTCCGCTCATCTATCAGGGATAAGATAGACGAGTTGAAGGTATTACTGGCGCGCGAGAAGAAGGCGCATATGGAATCGGTTATCGCCTTAACCAATATTATTGAACTTAGAGACCCGGCCATGCGGCAGCATCTATACAGGGTGGAGAGGTACGCCCTCCTGATCGCGAAGGCGATGCGCCTCTCCAAGGAAGATATTGTTAAATTGAGATACAGCTGTTATCTCCATGATATAGGAAAGATTGGGGTCGAATCCGCGCTCCTCAAGAAAGTGAAGCTGTCAAAGGAGGACTTTGAGGAGATAAAACGTCATTCTGAAAAGGGCGCCAAGATCATAGAGGGCATCCAATTCCTGCAGGAGGCCAAGGATGTCATATTATACCACCAGGAACGCTACGACGGGAAAGGGTACCCGAAAGGACTGAAGGGCGAAGAGATACCGCTCCTGGCGCGCGTAGTGGCGGTCGCGGATTCATTCGACGCCATGACGACTGACAGACCGTATAAGCCCAAGGTAGGTTTTCAGGAGGCGATGCGCAATATAGAAGAGGGCGCGGGGACACAGTTCGATCCGAAGGTGTGCGGGGCGTTTTTAAGATATAGGGGTAAGCTGGAGGATATAGCGAAGAAGCATTTTTCCAGTATTTACCAGTAGAGCCTGGCGAATCTCTTTGAATACCGCTTTATCCATTCCTCCGATGCCTCTCTAAGAGGTATGTCCCGTCCGACCTGAACAGAGCGCAGTATCCTGTATTCATCTATCAGGTAGATCTGTTCTATGAGTTTTATCTTGAAGGCGTCGGAATACCTGTAAAACGCGACGCCGATATTGTACAGCTTGCTGTCCTCATCCCGGCTCACATGCATTACCTTCGCCCTGACCTTGAATAATTTATTTTGAAGCACGAGCTTCAGGATTATCGCGTCTCCTTCGCGAAGGACGTATTTCGAGAGGAAGAGAAGCCCGCCCTCGCTCACATTGAGCGTCTTTGTCTTCTGGCTTATCTTATGAGGAACGTGCTCAAATTCCAGCGGATAGCATATCGGATGCCTGATGAAGCGCCTCTTCTCCTTCAAAGGTATCATGGG
>JAHFGN010000070.1 GCA_023247415.1 Candidatus Omnitrophota bacterium | reverse complement strand
GGCCTGCTCAAGATCCACGCCAAGGCGGTCGTTGAAGAGCAGAAGAACGGGAAGGAATCGATTGTCATAAAAGAGATCCCGTATCAGGTGAATAAATCCTCCCTGATAGAGTCTATAGCCGATTTGGTCCAGGAGAAGAAGATAGAAGGCATATCAGATTTAAGGGATGAATCCGATAAAGACGGAATGAGGGTAGTCATAGACTTAAAACGCGGCGAGAACGCGCAAGTAATATTGAACCAGCTCTATAAACATACCCAGATGCAGACGACCTTCGGCGTCATAATGCTCGCTCTGGTCGACGGCAGGCCCAGGGTGTTGAACCTAAAAGACGTCATCCTCGAATTCATCAAGCATAGAAAAGAGGTGGTAATAAGGCGCACCCGGCATGACCTTGAGAAGGCGCAGGAAAGGGCGCATATCCTGGAGGGGCTGAAGATCGCGCTTAAGGACCTCGACCGGGTCATCAGGATTATAAAACAGTCAGAGAGCCCGCAGGCCGCCAAAGAGGAGTTGATGAAGAAGCTTGAGCTCACTGACAGGCAGGCCCAGGCTATCTTAGAGATGCAGCTCCAGCGCATAACGCACCTTGAGCGCGACAAGATCGATAAGGAGTATCTCGAGCTCATCAAGAAGATAGAATTATATAAATCGATCCTCGGGAGTGAGAAGAAGGTTCTTGAGATAATAAAAGACGAGATGAAGGATTTGAGCGAAAAGTTCGGCGATGAGCGCAGGACAGGCGTTGTCGCCCAGACCGAGGAGTTGGAGATAGAGGATTTGATAGCCGAGGAAGACGTTGTCATCACCATAAGCCACGCAGGATATATAAAACGCCTGCCCGTTTCAAGTTACAGAAAGCAGCGGCGCGGCGGAAAAGGCGTCACCGGCGCGGACATGAAAGAGGAGGACTTCAGCGAGCACCTCTTCATCGCCTCAACGCATGATTATATCTTGTTCTTCACAGATAAAGGGGCGGCTCACTGGATAAAGGTCCACGAGATACCGGAGGCCTCCAGGATATCGAAGGGCAAGGCCGTCATAAATCTGCTCTCGTTGAGGCCCGACGAAAAAATAAGCGCGTTCGTGCCTGTCAGGGAATTTAAAGACGGTCACTTCTTAGTTATGGCTACGAAGAACGGCCTCGTTAAAAAGACGGCGCTGATAGAATATTCCCATCCCCGAAAAGGCGGGATCATCGGCATCGGCCTTAAAGAAGGCGACGAGCTAATAAGGGTAGAACTTACCAATGGAGACGAAGAGATATTGATCGCGACAAAAGAAGGCAAGGCGATCCGTTTCAAAGAGTCTCAGGTCCGCGATAGCGGCAGGTCCGCTAAAGGCGTGCGAGGCATAAATCTGGGCAAGAAAGATGTCGTCATCGCGATGGCAGTGGTAAAACCAGACGGAGGGGTCCTGACCGTAACGCAGGAAGGCTTTGGCAAGCGCACCGCGTTCAAGGAATATCGCCTCCAGTCGCGCGGCGGCAAAGGCATCACAAACATAAAAATAACGAAGAAGAACGGCGAGGCAATAAGCATGAAGTCTGTCACCGACAAAGACGAAGTCATGCTAATCACAGAAAAGGGGATGATAGTCCGCTCGCCTGTCAAAGATATAAGGACAACCGGCCGCAGCACCCAGGGCGTGCGTTTAATGCGCCTTGACTCCGGCGACAAGATCGCCTCCGCCGCAAAAATAGTGCCGGAGGAAGAAGGCAGCGCGGAGTAGGGTGAAAGCGTAAAGTGTAAAGCGAAAAACGCAAAACCAAAGCTTAAGGCGTAAAACGTTTTAAGTTTTTAGCTTCAACTTTACATTTTTCGCTTTGAGCTTTTTGCTTAGTTTGTCCCCATCGTCTAGCCTGGCCTAGGACACAAGCTTTTCAAGCTTGCGACTGGGGTTCGAATCCCCATGGGGACGCCACTGGATAAATAGAGGGACAGCGCCTATTTATTTAAATAGGCGCTGTCCCTATTTGTTTGTGGATAAGCTGTGGATTAAAAAAGTATGGTGCCTACTGTGCGGCAGGCACCCTGCCGCAGGGTGCCTGCCGCTGTTAAGAGTTAAAAAATTTACATTTCAGCTATTGACTTATTCAAATTATAAGGTAAAATTCTACGGCTTACCATTAATTAAATATTTTAATAAGCGTATCGTATAAGTATGACACAAGTATATACAAAATACAATATTTGGTTCAAAAGCATATCGGTAGCGTTAGTCTGCCTTCTTCTATTAGAGAGCGTCTCCTACGCAGACCCGGACATATTCCAGCCCAAAAGAGGCACACTTGCCGCGCAGAGCATCTTTAAACCAATCCTCGATACCGTTGGCATTCAATACGCCTCGCGCGTAAGCGCCGAGATAGCCTTCATACGCGATATGGCCTTGAAGGGCATAATGGCCAAGCCGGATGAGGCGAGCCGGCGTTATCGCAGCCGCCTCAACATAAACGCGGAACTTATCAAATGGTACGTTAAATGGTATTCAGGGGACAGGCGGCATAAAAAGTTGTTGGAAGTAGTGAGTCAGCCGCAAGAACGGCCCGATGGCTCTGTTGAGGTGCGAGTTCGAACAACAGGGCCGAAAGACCACAGGCGCGAATTTAAATTAGTCTTCAAGGCAGATGGATCCGCCGAAACTCTTGAGCCTGGCGAGATCGAGATCGCGCCGGTTGCTGCTGGTCTACGCGAAGCAGCAGGCGAAATCATGGCGGCAGCCGAGCGCGGCTCAACGAGCGGCGAGGAGGCAGGCCTTATCCCGGATTCAGAACCGCCCTCAAGAGTACGCACCGTGATAAAGGACATTGATCCCGGCCTTCTGATGGCCGGCGATTTGATTGAATTAGAATCAGGGGATGGCTCAAAACATATATTCCGCATGTTGGAAACGCCGCGCCGCATCCACGACACATCACGCTTAGCAAGGGCAGAAGAGACAATAAAAGGCGAGGGGCGAATCTTCATGCTGAAGTTTGATGTGGGCCCCAAAGAGATCGAGATTGTCAGCGCTATGGATCACCCTAATATTATAAAAGGGTCGCCAATGAAAGATGGGCGCGGTGAGATTATCCTTGTGACAGATTTTGTGGGAGACCCAAAAGCCTATCCGGAGGGCTGCCGTTTCACGCAATATGCGCTATCAATCCGGGACAAACCATTGGCCGAATACGCGGCCTCCATAATACAGATATTGATCGATGCCTCAGACGCGCTTATCTATCTAAAGTCTTCCAATAACCCGATAGGGAAAGCGGTTACTTTAGGCGAATCCGCTAATCTTCACATACTCGTAGACGAAAACGGCCGTGGTCGTATTGTAGACTTTGGCGGCGCGGCATATAAGGATGAGGACGAAGGGCGCTTTAAGAACATACTCTTTAGTCATTCAGATAATTTAAAGGCGTGCTTAAACGAGGCGCTATTTCACAGCGATATACGGAAATATCCCGTCATCGCACAGATGATCTCTGAAGCGATGGCTAAGGAGGGAGAGTCGAAAGACGAGTATCCCCTCGAACGAGTCAGGAAAGAGCTTGAGACCCTTAGGGATAAGTTCAAGACAACATGGGCCGGCCTTGACCGCAGTCTTTTAAATATGAAATTGTCGGATTTCACGAAACCGGGGTGCGTTCTAATGTACTTAGGCGCCACGGGGGTGTCTGTGCTCTACATCGGCCGGGCCGAAGACGGCAAAAAATATGTCATCAAAATATCAAAACCCTCACACGGAGCTGTGTTGGAGCGTGACGCGAATATTATATTAGAATTGGCGCAGGACAAAGACCCGGTGATCAGTGAGCTGCCTCCCCGCCTGACAGGATTCGGAGAGGTTGCAAAAGAAGACGTTCCCTACCTGTTAGAAGTCAACAAGCTCTCAGAGGGCGATCCATTAGAAGCGCAAACAAGATCTCTCGCAGGGCAAAAATATCACATCACAGAACTGATAAAAGGCGAGACGCTCGAAAGCCGCGCAAAAAATCTGTCTCATACAATCCCCTGGTATTTCAGGGTTCTCACATTCCTGCCAGCCGCCAGGCGCGCCTGTCTAGAGATGGAATCTAAACTATTGGATGACCTGATCCTCACCGCCGAAACGCTTCAGGCTATGCACGAAAAAGACATAGTCCATCGCGACCTGGGGGAGAATGAGATATTTTTCTCACCGAACCGAAGAATCAAGATAACGGACTTTGGGCTTGCCGCCACCCCCCGTTTTGGTCTAGACACACTCCCACGCGAATATTGGTCTTATGCCAAGAGAAAATATCACAGCGATATAGAATACCGGGAAGGTAGGATGAGGGATGTGGGCATATTTATCCTGATGGCGAAAGAGTACGCAGCCCTACTGCCCCGGTATTCGCAGGCGCGCAAGGCGATTAAAAATTTCCCGATTGTCACTTCAATGAAGGGCGTAAAGGCTTATCTTGAGAGGGTCAGGGCCGCCAACCCGGTTTCTCACAACACCGAATTTACCCCTCATGCCAGAATGCCCCGCGCATACCCGGGGATGAATGGCACAACGCTGGCAGGGTTTCGTCCCCCACGTTACGCGGGGAAAAGAGCTGTGCCCCGCGCATACGCATGGGACTCAACCAGGACAACATCCGATGCAGGCGGCGCTGCTATAGGCAAGCGGCGCAGCTCTGCCCCTCGCTCCGCTCGGGATCTAGGCCCAGGGGAGACCAGAGCCTCGACGAGCGGCTCGGTGAGCAGCGCAGGCGCGGCCGCGCTGGCGAAGGTGTCTCTATATTCCGGGTTGGCATTGGCCGGCGGGCTTATGTCTTTCTACTTTTACAAGAGGCTCTACCCTTATATTAAAGCGCACTCAAGAGAAGGACATGGGAAAGGGGCCCTGGGTTTGGCCTTTGAGAAGGCAGGCTACGACCTCAAGGAGGAGTGGGATGAATTTTTGAGGTTGGTTTTTAGGAGAGAGATAAAGATAGGGGCAGGTTCAATCATAGACGGCCACAGGCTGATCAAGGCGATCGCAAGCGGCGGTTATGGCAAGGTATATCTGGCGGAAGGGCAGGATGGAGGCAGAGATTTGGCCCTCAAGGTTCTCCTGCCGAATCGGCCGGATTTCAAGAAGAAGAAGGAGAGCCTGGAAAAGGAGTTGGAAGTCGCGGAACAAATAGGCGGCCATCCCAATATAGTAAAGATATACCGGCTGAAGGAGTTCCACGGCGCCGCATGTCTTTTGATGGAATTTGTAGAGGGGAAATTGGGTAAAGACGAGCGGCCTGATTTAGAGGAGCTGATGAAGAGCCAAAAAGTTTCTTTATCCCTGCAGGAAAAGATCAAGATCTTTAAAGATGCGGCGCAAGGGTTGAGCCATCTC
>JAHFGN010000036.1:14594-14992 GCA_023247415.1 Candidatus Omnitrophota bacterium | reverse complement strand
CGTACGAGACGCTGATGAAATTAGAAGTGACCATGGATAATTTTTTAGAGGCAATGAAAGAGGTTGAGCCTTCGGCGATACGTGAATTCTTCGTGGAAGTGCCGGATGTGAAATGGGAGGATGTGGGCGGGTTAGAGGACATAAAAGAAGAACTTCAAGAAGCGATAGAATGGCCTCTTGAGTATTCGGATGTTTTTAAAAAGGCCAATACCACCCCGCCCAAAGGCATTCTCCTATACGGGCCTCCCGGCACAGGAAAGACCCTTCTTGCCAAGGCCGTGGCGAGCCAGACAGGGGTTAACTTCATCTCTGTGAAAGGGCCAAGTTTAATCTCAAAATTTGTCGGGGAGAGCGAAAAGGCGATCCGCGATGTATTCAAAACCGCTAAGAACGCCTCG
>JAHFGN010000036.1:0-14566 GCA_023247415.1 Candidatus Omnitrophota bacterium | reverse complement strand
ATCATATTTTTTGATGAGATTGACGCCATACTGCCCAGAAGAGGTTCATCGAGCACAGACGCCCACGTCACAGAACGGGTGATAAGCCAGTTTTTGACTGAGATGGATGGGATCGAGGAGCTTAGGGGAGTCACGATCTTAGCGGCTACCAACAGGCTCGATTTAATCGAACCCGCGGTTATACGAAGCGGAAGGTTTGATCTTCTGTTAGAGCTGCCGAAATCGGACCAGAAGACGCGGGAGGAGATATTTAAGATACACACGAGAAATAAACCGCTTGCCAAGGATGTTGATTTAAAAGAGTTAGCCAAAAAGACTGAAGGGAAGGCAGGTTCTGATATCGAATTCATCTGCCGAAAGGCCGCCATGCTCGCTATAAGGGAATACATAAATAAGAAACCAGCCCCTGCCCAGGCGATAATGACCAGCGGGCCGGGGAAACCGGAACTCAAGATTTTAAAACGACATTTTGACGAAGTTCAAATACTCGGTTCACCCCTCAAGACAGAGGGTTCGTCATGAAGGCACAAGGAAAATATATCTACGGAATCATAAACTCGGGCCATGAAGAATCGTTCGGTTATATCGGCATATCGGCCTGCGAGGAGGTCTATGCCTTTCCCCATAACGGTATCTCCGCGGTGGTAAGCGATTCCGAGATAATCGATTATGGGCGTATGCGCAGGGATTCCCTGGCTATGCTGCTCTTCAGGCACCAAAAGGTGATCGAACGTATTATGGGCCTGAATTATACCGTGATCCCCCTGAAATTAGGGACATTCGCTCAAGGAGAGGGCGAGCTCAAGGATATCTTATGGAAGACATACGGCTTTATAAAGGGTGTGTTGGAAATAATGAGCGATAAGATAGAGATCGAGGTTTCCGCCGTCTGGAGCGATTTCAAAGCGGTCATTAAGGAGCTTGGTGAAGTCGGCGAGATAAAAGAAGCCAGAGACGGCCTTTTGCGTAATCCTAAAAGTGTGACCGTTGACGATCAGATGAGGGTAGGTTTTATGCTTAAAAAGGCCCTGGATGAAAAAAGACAAAATTACACCCTCCACATACAGGATGCCCTGAAGGCGATTAGTCAGGGATTTAAGGCGCACGACCTTGCGGATGACAAGGTAGTCGCGAACTTATCATTTTTAGTGGATAAGGGTGTACGGGGGGGCTTTGAAAAGCGCGTAGAGCTCCTAAACGCTGAGTTTGGCGAGAAATTAAATTTTAAATGCGTCGCGCCGCTGCCGCCATATAGTTTTTACATGCTTGAGGTGAATAGGATGGAATTCAAGGATTTGGACTGGGCAAGGAAAAGACTCGGGCTTTTAAATGATTCCGCGACAAAAGATGAGGTCAAGACAGCGTACCAGAGGCAGGCCCTCTCCGCGCATCCAGATAAAAATCCAGGCAGTCCATGCGCGGAAAAGGAGTTTAGTGATGTGGAGAAATCTTATAATATACTTGTTGATTACAGCCTCGCCTGCGAACAGGCTCAAGAGAGTACCCTGTCTTTTAATGAGGAAAATTTTAAGAAGAGCGCCATATTCGTTAAGGTGAGAGGATGATGCTGGAGAGAGAAGGAAAATATATCTATTGTGTGGTAAATACAAAACATGAGAGAAATTTCGGCCCCATCGGCATTGGCGGCAGAAGGGATGAGGTGCTGACCATAGGCTATGACGATATAAATATGGTGGTAAGCAGCCACCCCTTGACCAAACTTGTGGTCAGCCGCGAAAACATGCTGGCCCATGAGAAGGTGATTGAAGAGGTGATGAAGGAATTTGACGCTGTGCTCCCAATCAGGTTCGGCACCATAGCCTCTTCGGCCGATGAGGTGAGAAACCTCTTAGACAGAAGATACAGAGAATTTAAGACGGCCTTAAGGGACATGGACCACAAAATGGAATTGGGCGTGAAGGGGATATGGACCAACATGGACGTAATCTTTAAAGAGATTGTGGAGGAAAATAGGCAGATCAAAAAGGCAAAAGAGGAATTTCAAAAAAATAAGAACAGGAAGGGCATTGAGGCCAAAATGGAGGTTGGCAGAATGGTGGAACAGGCGTTATTGGCGAAGAAGGAAAAAGAGACGCAGGTGATACTGGACTCTTTAAAGAGAACAGCCGTTGACTATAAGCTCAATACTGTCCTTAGCGAACAGATGTTTATGAACGCCGCCTTTTTAGTTGATAAGGGCAGAGAGAAGGAATTTGACAATATCATGGACGACCTGAGCGGGAAATATAAGAATAGAATGAAATTTATGTATGCCGGGCCTCTCCCCATATATAATTTTGTCAATATCGTTATTTATCCCGAAGAGTGGGAGAGATAGATGTCCGCTCAAGATACAGCCATAAAAGAAGGCAGATACATCTACTGCATAATAGCGGCTGAAGGGCCAAGGGCCTTCGGCCCCCTCGGTATAGGCGAAAGGGGGGATGAGATTTATGTAATTTCTTTTAACGGCATCGCGGCCCTGGTCAGCAACACCCTTGTAAGAAATTATTCTGTATCGAGGGAGAATATGATTGCCCACGAAAAGGCGATTGAGGAGGTGATGAAAGAATATACGGTTTTGCCGGTAAGGTTCGCTACGATTGCTGACGATGAGGATGAAGTCAAAAGTATATTGGAACGCGAGTATGACAGATTTAAGGATCTATTGGACAAGATGAAGGATAAAAAAGAGTTAGGCCTTAAAGCGATATTTAAAGAAGACCTTATCTATAACGATATCCTGGCAAAGCACAACGACATAAGGAACTTAAAAGAAAAACTTAAACTCCTGCCTCCCGCCAAGACATATTACAAACGCATGGAGATAGGGAAGATGGTTGAAGAGGCCCTGGAGAGCGAAAAAGAGGCTCATAGAGGTTATATATTAGACGCCCTGTCGCCTTTGGCGGAAGACGTAAAGATCAATAATGCCTATGGCGAGAATATGATCCTCAATGCCGCCTTTCTGGTGGATAAAACCAGGGAAGCGGAGTTTGACCAGCGGGTCCAGGAGTTTGGCGCCAAATACGGCGACAGGATAAAATTCAAATACACGGGAACCCTGCCGCCGTTTAATTTTGTTAATCTTGTGATTAAACCGGAGGCGCGTTAATATGTTTTTGATAGATGATATCCTGCTTTCGCCGGTAAAGGGCCTGTTCTGGATAGGCAAAAAGATCGACGAGATAATCCAAAGAGAACTTTCCGATGAAGGGCTGATAAAAGAAGAACTTATGAAGCTGCAGCTGCGGTTTGAAATAGATGAGATAAGCGAGGAAGAGTATAATAAACAGGAGAAAGCGCTTTTGGCGCGATTGGACGCTGTCAGAGAATTAAAAGAAGGGGGTTAGCGATGGATGATATAGAGAAGGCGAGAATAGCTGTCGTTGTTTTCTTGAAGAAGGCCCTTGGCGTAAACGACCTAAAAATTATTAAAATAGCGAAATATGAGGGAGGCTGGGAGGCCGAGGCGGAAGTCTATGAGGCGAGTACATTTATACGATCCTTGGGGCTGCCGGCCCGTCTGCAGGACAGGAATATCTATGCGGTAAAAATGGGCGACAACCTGGAAATTCAATCCTACGAGCTTGTTAAAACTTGAGGGGGCTCTCCCTTTGCGTTAAAACAGTCCCCTCCATAAGATATGAAACAAAAAGAGAGTCTTATATATCTATACTGCGTTACGAAGAGAAAACCGGACCGCGTTGTGATTGACGCTTTGACAGGCTCAATATCAGCCCCGGGCGAAGTCAGGGAAGGCATGCCCCGGCCCTTTGTCGATGAGGTTCAAGAAAAGATTTATCCCATCTATTCTCAGGGTCTTTACGCGATCGTCACCATGGTCTCGCCGATTGAGTTCGGCGAGGAGGGTCTGAAAAATAATCTGGCCAATATGAAATGGGTGGAGAAGAACGTCCGGCGCCATGAAATGGTGGTAGAAAATATCATGGAGAATATGACGGTCCTGCCGTTTAAATTCGGCACGATCTTTAAGACAGAAGATGGTGTAAAAAAAATGCTTGCAGAACGCGGCGCGGACTTTAAAAAGACGATCGCTTTTCTGGAAGGCAAAGGGGAGTGGGGGGTTAAGATATACTGCGACTTTAAAAAATTCGCGGCATCCGCGATAAAAGAAGACAAAGAGACTAAAGATTTGGATGAGGAGATCTCCGCATCAGGCAAAGGCAAGGCGTATCTTCTTAAGAAGAAGCAAGACGAACTTATAAAAAGTGTTGTCACCCAGAAGGTCTCCGGCTATACACGGGACAGTTTTGAAAGGTTAAAGAGGACGAGTCTGGAAGCCAAAATAAATAAGACATTGCCTAAAGAAGTAACCGAGAAGGATGAGGACATGGTCCTAAATGCCGCGTTTCTAATAGACAAGAATAGGGTTAAGGCCTTTGATGATGTCTTGGAGCGCCTAAAGACCGAATATTCTGATAAAGGGCTGGTCTTTGAGGGCAGCGGTCCCTGGCCGCCGTATAATTTCTGCCTGCCTAAGATATACGATAGGCGGAGGATGCATGAGCGGGTCACATAGATAAATACTAAGGCATTATACATGGACGATATATTTCTGGAGTCCAAAGACGTAACCCTGCTCGAGATTCTGGATAGGGTGCTGGATAAGGGGGTAATTATATCAGGAGATATAGTTATCTCCTTAGCCGATGTGGATCTCATATACGCGGGATTAAGGGTATTGTTGAGTTCCGTTGAAACTATGGAACGCTTAAGAGGCGCTCCATTCGCAAGCCCGATGCAGGAACCCGGTTAATGACGATGAAGATATATGCCTATGCGGTAATAGATTCGAGTGATAAAATAAAAGGCCCTCTTAGCGGAACAGAAGGGGCTGGTATTTACAGCATTCCTTATAGAGACGTAGGGATAGCCGCAAGCGACATAATAGATGAGTGCCTCTTCTCCTCCGCCGTAAAGGATATCGGCGCCGGGCCGGCTAAAGACCGCGCCTTGACGCACGAAAAGGTGATAGAGTCCCTGATGGAAAATTTCACTGTTCTGCCTTTCAGATGTTTTACTGTCTTTAACGGAAAAGAAGACGTCCTCTCTATGGCGGAAAAATATTACAGCGGCTTCAAAGATAATTTAGAGAGGCTTTATAACAAGCTGGAGTTCGGCATAAAGGTTATATGGCCCGGGGATATCATAAGAGAAAGGATAATGCGTTCTCGCGGAAAAAACAACGGCCTGACGTCGATCTCCTCGCCCGTGAAGAATTTCGTAAAGGAAAAATTAGAAAGATATAATATAGACAAAGAGTTTGAGGAAGAGGCGGACAGATGCATTGAGGCCGTGGACGATTTATTCAGCAGGTTCTATGTTGAAAAAAAGCTTGAAAGGCTGAAGACCAACAAGCTGCTCTTAAGCGCCTTTTACCTGGTAGATAAAGAAAAAGAAGACGATTTTAAACGCCTATTCGAGGAGCTTAAGAATTCTCCGGGAGATCTCAAATATCTCTTCAGCGGCCCCTGGCCCCCTTATAATTTCATCCATCTGACACCATATCCGGAAAAAGTGTTTGGCGCGGCGCAGGAGATGTTTGACAAAGGCGCGTCAGCACAAAGAGTTGAAAGAAGACTCATGAGGCTAAGGCCATGAACCGAATAATTGAGACAAACGCCCCCGAAGAGTTTGTTGAGGAGATTGGAAAACTGCGGGGCGCCCTTCCAAAAAGGATTGACGCCAATCCTAAAAATGTGGAGAAGGGCTTGGCTAAGTTGGTCCTTACGCTGGTAGAGCTGATAAGAAAACTGCTGGAAAAGCAGGCGATGAGAAGGATAGACGCGGGCTCTTTATCCGATGAGGATATCGAGCGCCTTGGAGAAACGCTTATGAAATTAGAAAACAGGATGAAAGAATTGAAAGATGTCTTCGGGCTCAAGGACGAAGATCTGAATCTAAACCTGGGCCCATTAGGAGATCTGATGTAGATGATTAGACCATGTTTTAAAGGGAGGTAAAAAATGGCAGAACAAAAAATGGTCCATCCTATCGCGGCCACTAATCTGGCGGATATACTGGAACGGGTGCTGGACAAAGGGATAGTGATTGCCGGCGATATCAGGATTCAGCTCGCCGACATCGATCTCCTCAATATCAAGATAAGGTTGCTGATAGCCTCTGTTGATAAGGCAATGCTTATGGGAATAAATTGGTGGCAGCAGGATTCTTATCTATCAAGTAAGGCGAAGGACTCCGAGTTGAAGAGAGAGAACTCGGCGCTAAAAAAGCAGCTGGAGCGATCAAAAACCAAGACAAGATAGAAGAAGCCTTTTATGAGAAGATTGATATATGCCCCTACTATCCACACAAGCGCTGATATAGGTTCTCTGGCCAAGGATGTGACCGATCGCGGTATCGCCGATTTAGGCGAAAGGCTATGGGAGGATTACAGGAAGGTCGTAGACAGTTTTTGGGACGTGATAGCGCGCTATTTTGATTCTGTGCCGGTATCGAAAATGAAGATATATCAGGACGGAATGGTCGCGGAAGGCGAGATAGGGCAAAAGATAGTTGAGGAGACGGCTAATGCAGGCAGTAAAAATTATGAGTTAGTTTCAAGGCTTCTTAAAAGAGGAGCGGTCTTAATTAAGACAGAGGATTTTAAAATGGTCAAGGCCGAACGCGACAGGCTCCTCAAGATAACTCAAGCTAAAGGCACAGTTAGAAAACTAGCCGGTTTCTTAAAATATAGATTAACCAGAGATCCGCTCTTAGACAGACGGGATAGATTCATCGCCAGGAGAATAGACGAGACCTTAAATGACGGCGAAGAGGGAATAATCTTCATCGGCGCCTATCATAATATAAAAAAGCGGCTCCCTAAAGACGTTCAGGTCACAGAGATCAAGGATGCGTCCAAGGTAAGGGAATATCAGAAGCTGCTTCCTTTTTATGATAAGAATAAAGAGCGGTTTGAAGAACTTGGGAGATATCTAATTTCAGAGATAGGGCTGCCCTACTACAAAATAAAGTAGGGCAAACCCGAGCCTTTCTGTAACATGATCGGAGGTTCCATGTTTAAAAAAGTTGATGTGCCGAATACAGAGGAGAAGGTTATCGATATCGAAACAGGGATACAGGGCAGTATTAAGTTCGACGGCCCAATCAAGCTAAGGATAAGCGGAAACTTTGAAGGAGAGTTAGAAACAAAAGGGACCTTAATTATAGGGGAGAACGCGAATGTAAAAGCCAGTATAATCAGGGGCGAAAACATAAAGATAGAAGGCAGGGTGCGGGGCGATATTGTGTGCGGGCGCCTTGAGCTGGCTTCATCCGCGAAGGTAGTCGGCAGCATTGAAGTTTCGGCCCTGGTTGTCAGCGAGGGCGCGATATTGAAAGGCAAGTGCCAGATGCCCTTTGGCGATGAGAAAAGCGATGACAGAGAGGCCCCAAAAAAGAGGAGCGAAAAAAAACAACAGGAAGAGACCGCCTCGCTTGCCGCGAAATAAAAAAACTTGCATAATCCGGAGGATGGTGTATAATTGCTCTAAATAGACATTTAACATTTAGCTCTATATGGAGCGAAAACTTAAACCAATATATGTTCAGCAGTCTCTTCTGGAGAAGGGTATGCGGCTTTTTTTGCCGTCCGACTTCCAGCGTGTCTTTGGTGTGTCTTTGCGGGCTACTCAGGAATTTATCAAAGACCACAGCGATGATCTTTTTCTAAAGGTAAGAAATGGCCTTTACGCTTTGCGCGCAGATCCTCCAGCAGAAGAGGTTATTGCTAACCGGCTTTATGCGCCTAGTTATATCTCATTTGAGTATGCCCTCTCCCGCTATGGCATAATCCCCGAATCTACCTATTCCATAACATCAGCAACAACACGGATTACGCGAGAGTTTACAGTCAATAACAAGTATTTTACGTATTCTCGGGTTAAAAAACAGGTTTATCGCGGTTACAAAACGGAAACGACAGGGGGCGTGACCATTCTAATAGCAGAACCGGAAAAAGCCCTTACAGATTATCTTTATTTTGTAGATCTTAAGCGAAAAAGTCTCAATGAACGTCTTGATACCCGCAAATTGAAGAAAACGACAGTGATGGAATATGCAAGACTTTTCGATAGAAGAAGCCTCATGAAACTGGTTAAGGAAATTCTATGATTGAAAAAAGACAAATTCAAAAATTAACCGAACGCTGGCAGACAACAACAGATAACGTTGTGCGAGAATACTTCCAGCAGTTATTTCTTTCATACCTCTATCAAGAGAAAAATTCCGATGGTCTGCTTTTTAAGGGAGGGACGGCACTACGTATTATATGGCAGAGCCCGCGGTTTTCTGAGGACTTAGATTTTACCGGAGCAGACACCTCAATCAAAAACATTGAAGCCTTAATGGAGGGGGCCCTTGCCAAGATAGAGATGGAAGGTGCTCAAACTGCGATTATTGAGTCAAAAAGCACTTCCGGCGGACATCTTGGCATATTTGAATTTGGAACAAGCGAATATACAAGCAGGATCCAGATCGAAGTTTCCCTGCGGAACGGCAAGAAAGGGTTAGGGATGGCGGCGCTTGTCCGATCCGACTTAGTTATGCCCTACACGCTTATTCACCTCAAGGAAGATACCCTTGTCGCTGAAAAGATTCACGCCTGCCTTACGCGCGGCAAGGCGCGGGATTTTTATGATCTTTATTTTATTCTCCGCAGCCGTATGGCGTTTAAGGAAGCCTTTATTCAGGATAAACAATTGAAGCCAAAGATTGTCGACGCCATCAAATCCAAAAAATTGAATTTTAGACGCGAGCTTAAGACATTTCTTCCCGTTAGTCAACATATGGTAATCAAAGGTTTTCCTGAAACACTGCTGGCGGAAATCGAACGCAGCCTGGCTGGGTAAAACCGTGTTTGGATTAAACGAAACAGCAAATGGGGCAGCGAAATATAAGGTGCGGCATTAATAGTAAGTGAGCAGTATAAGAAAAAAAATAAAACTCGGGAATTCGAGTTTTCGAAATGCCGAATTATTCGACCATAATGCCATAATGCATTTTTTTCTTGCTTGCAAAAGGAAAATGTGATATATTCCAATATTGCTGGTTCATATAACAGGAGGTGAAGGTAATGGGAAAGTTCTTAAGTGTTATCGTAGGAGGGGCGGTCGCTGTATTGGGCCTTATAGGGCTCTTGGCCTGGAAGCACGAATTTGGAGTGATGCTTAAAGGCACTGTGCCGGCAATGCTGATCTTCGGGGGCGTGATAGCTGTTATCGCGGGGATAAGCGAGATCAAAGACGAGGCGGCCTCCAAGAAGGAAGAGAAGAAAGAAGAGAAGAAGTAAGTTTTAGTTCGCACTTATATTTCTTTACGGGCATCGGGTTTAGCGTTGTGGATACCTGCCTTATACTACCACTACTAATTGTATACCTCATAGGTCTAACCACAATATATAGTATTTTTCTTGACTCTTCCCGCTTTTCGTGGTATACTTCCTTTCATAATAATTAAAGGAGAACTCATACATGAATAAAGATCTAGACGCGGGCGGGATTTTGTCTGAAAACGCGAAGAAGGTCCTGGAAAAAAGGTATCTGAAGAAAGACACAAACGGCGCGCCGATAGAGACGCCTGAGGATATGTTCCGCAGGGTGGCTAAGAATATCGCGAGCGCCGACGCGTTATATAAAAGAAGCGGCGCCGAAGCAGCCGCCTCTGAAGAGGAGTTCTTCAAGGCGATGTCGCGCCTTGAGTTCCTCCCGAATTCTCCGACGCTGATGAATGCCGGCAGAGACCTCCAGCAGTTATCCGCGTGCTTTGTCCTTCCGATCGAAGATTCCATGGAATCCATCTTTGAGACGATAAAAGACGCCGCCATGGTGCACAAGTGCCTGGCTAAAGAGACGCTTGTATCAACAAGAGAGGGCATAAAGCGTTTGGGGGAATTAAAGGCCGGCAGTGAGATTTTGACGGACGAGGGTTATTTTAAAATAGAAGGTCTATACAAAAATGAGACGCAGATTGTGTATGAGGTCTCTACGGATAAAGGCTACACAATAAAAGGGACTCCCGAACATAAACTTTTGGCTGTAGCCGATAACGGCGAATTTATATGGCGCCAGATAGACGAACTCGAAAGAGGCGATTGGGTGGCGATGAAGCCATGCAAAAATTTATACGGAGGTAATAACCGGCTCCCTCCTTTTAAATATGAGCACAAGCCTCAATTAAACTCCGGCTGTTTTAAGGCGCAAGAAATAGACTTACCAAGACACCTGACGCGCGAGCTGGCGGAGCTGATCGGCCTTTACATAGGCGACGGCTCAAATCATAGGGATGGGATAAGATTCTCTGTCGGCAAAGACGACGCGGAGATGGTCAAGGTCATAAAAAATTTATCAAAGGCCGTTTTCAATAGAGAAGCCACGGTATCCTATAAATCGGATAAAGGATATGAAGTCGCGATATTGAGCATCATAGTTAAGAGATGGTTTGAGTTTTTGGGTATCACCCCTCGTGCTACAACGCTTGCAGGATTTCGTCCCCGCGCATGCGCGGGGGACTCAACCAAAAAGTCCTCAAGGAATGCGCTTATCCCCGAGATCATCTTAAAGGCAAGCGAAGATATTTCTTGCGCGTTTCTAAGGGGATTGTTCTCTACGGATGGCTGCGTGCGCGAAAGCGGTCATATAACGCTAAGCACCAGCTCCGAAACTCTTTCTGAGGAGCTGCAGTCCCTTATGTTATATATAGGTATACCGACACGCCGAAGATATTACGCCTCTACAGACAGCTATCAGGTCTGTCCATGCACAAAAGAGGGATTTCTCAACTTCAGGGAAAAGATCGGCTTTCTTCTCGCCAGGCAAAAGGCGCGCCTGAAGGCAGTCGATCCTGATCATATTTTTAAGAGGGGGACGATTATCCCGAATCAAAGGGGCCTAATCAAAGAGTGGTATCAAAGGCTCCTTAAGCCTGAAGATAGATATGACGCGCGTTCATATTTCGGTGATATCATGCACAGGCCGTCGAATTTAAGAGAGATAACCAGGCAGAGGTTAGTCTCTGTGTTGAAGGAGAATAAGCCATGCCCGCAATTTTTAAAGACCCTTTTGGATAAAAACTATTTCTTTGCCAGGATCTCTAACATCAGCCCATTGGGGATAATGGATACCTATGATATCACCGTCTCCAGCCGGCACAGATATCTGGCAAACGGATTTATCACCCATAATTCCGGTGGGGGGACGGGTTTTAGTTTCTCAAAATTGAGGCCGAAGAATTCCCCGGTCCGAACGACCGGAGGCATTTCTAGCGGGCCTGTCTCGTTCATGAAGGTCTACAATGCGGCGACCCAGGCCGTAAAACAGGGCGGAATGCGTCGTGGGGCTAACATGGGTATATTGAGGATTGACCACCCCGATATCCTCGAGTTCATAACATGCAAAGAGAACGACAAAGACATCACCAATTTCAATATTTCAGTCGCTGTCACGGAAGCCTTCATGCAGAAGGCCATTGCGGGTGAAGAGTATGACCTGATAGACCCTCGCACGAAAAAACCGGTTAACAGGCTTAAGGCCAGAGAGGTCCTGGATCTGATTGTAAAGATGGCCCATAAGAACGGCGAACCGGGGGTTATATTTTTAGACAGGATAAATAAATATAATCCGACGCCGAAGTCAGGCGAGATAGAATCGACTAATCCATGCGGCGAGCAGCCGCTTTTGCCGTATGAGAGCTGCAATCTTGGTTCGATAAATTTATCGAAGATGGTAAATGACGGAAGGATAGATTGGGAAAGGCTCAAGAGGACGACGAAGACAGCGGTCCATTTCCTTGACAATGTGATAGACATGAACGCGTATCCGCTTGCGAAGATAGAGGAGATGACCAGGGCCAACCGTAAAATAGGGCTTGGCGTCATGGGATTCGCGGACATGCTCCTCTTGCTCGGCGTGCGTTATGATTCCGAGCGAGGCCTAAAAATCGCGGAAGAGGTGATGGGCTTTATTTTGGCGAAGGCGATGGATGCCTCCAGCGAGCTCGCGAAATGGCGGGGAGAGTTCCCTAATTTCAAAGAGAGCATATATAATGTGCCAGGTCAGGCCCCGTTGAGAAACGCGACCTTCACCACGATAGCCCCTGCCGGCACGCTCAGCATTATCGCTGACTGTTCCAGCGGCATAGAGCCTGTATTCGCGATCTCCTATGTCAGAAACATCATGGACAATACAAAATTGGTCGAGATACATCCATATTTTAAAGAGGTCGCGACAGCAAGGTCCTTCTATTCGCCGGAACTCATGACGTTGATAGCGCAAAAAGGAAGCGTTAGAGGCATGGACGAGATCCCGGAGGATGTGCAGGATATATTTGTCACAGCCCATGAGATCGCGCCTATATGGCACATCAGGATGCAGGCCGCGTTCCAGAAATATATCAATAATGCCGTATCGAAGACCGTAAACTTCTCCAAAGACGCCGCTGTCGAAGACGTCAAAGAGGTATACCTGCTGGCCTTTAAGAACGGCTGCAAAGGCGTTACCATATATAGAGACGGCTCCCGCGATGATCAGGTCTTGAGCAAGCCGGCTGCAGTCGAGAAGAAGACACCAACGGCCGTTAAGATAATCCCGCGGCCGCGGCCCGCGGTTACGCGCGGCACAACGACGAAGATAAATACAGGATGCGGCAGTCTCTACGTCACGATTAACGAGGACGAACAGGGCCTGCCTTTTGAGGTGTTCATGCAGATGGGCAAGGCCGGCGGCTGCGCCATGAGCCAGCTCGAGGCGATCGGAAGACTTGTCTCGCTCGCCTTAAGAAGCGGCATCGAGATAAATTCGATAATTGAGCAGCTGCGCGGCATACGGTGCCCCTCGCCAAGCTGGGAGAAGGGGGGGAGGATATTCTCCTGCAGCGACGCCATCGCGCGCGCGATAGAAAGACAGTTGGCAGACTTAAAAAACACTAATTCACGGCCAGAGACAAAATCCGCGGATAGTAATAATCACGTCGAAGAGAACAAAACCTATTTCACTGATGGCGGCGCGCCTCAGACAAAGACAGTTAAGGGCACGGGCAATATCGTAGGAGTATGTCCTGACTGCGGAGGCGCGCTCTGGCATGTGGAAGGGTGCATGGTCTGCAAGTCCTGCGGATATTCGAAGTGCGGATAGGACGAGGGGTAAAATACAAATCAGTACATAGTACATAGTACTATGTTGGGAGGATAATTACTTTTTTGACTTGCCCTGGTTCGCTACCCTCTCCATGGCCTTCCTGACCTCTTCGGGGTCGCCAAGATAATAATGCTTTAAAGGCTTCAAATCGTCATCCAGCTCATAGATGAGCGGGATGCCGGTGGGGATATTCAAGTTCACTATATCCTTATCTGATATGTTATCTAGATGCTTGACGAGGGCCCTAAGGCTATTGCCGTGGGCAGCTATTATAATCCTCTTTCCGCTCCTGACAATAGGGACGATCGTCTCTTTCCAATACGGCAGGAACCGAGCCACAGTATCCTTCAGGCACTCTGTCAGGGGTATATCCTTCTTTGGCAGGTCCTTATATATAGGATCCCTGCCCGGGTATTCTGGGTCTGACTGCTTGAGCTCAGGCGGCCGTATATCGTAACTCCTCCTCCATGTCAATACCTGTTCGTCCCCATAGCGCGCCGCAGTCTCCTCTTTATTCAGCCCCTGAAGCGCGCCGTAATGGCGTTCGTTCAGGCGCCATGAGTTATATACAGGGATCCACATCAGATCCATCTCATTCAATACTATCCACAGCGTCCTTATGGCCCTCTTCAATACAGAGGTGAAGGCGATATCGAAGGCGAATCCTTCCTTTTTCAACAGCTTACCGGCAGCCTTCGCCTCCTCCACGCCTTTCTCGGACAGGTCCACGTCGGTCCAGCCCGTGAAGCGGTTTTCCCTGTTCCATGCGCTCTCGCCATGCCTTAGCAAGACTATCTTTTTCATATATAACCTCTTACGGGACATTCTACAGCCGTCATTTACACTGACGCTGTAGGGTGTCGGCGATGCTTGTTATTGTATAACTTTTGGCCAACTTCGTCAAATGTAAAAAAATTACGGCGCGGCCCTTGTCAAATCCTGTTTTTGTGGTAAACTTTATTGTTAAAGTAGCATCTTCTGGCCATGTTAGACCGCATAAGACCGCGTAACCTGACCTGGTTAGAAAAACGAAAGGAGGGGGACGTATGGATTGGTTGACGGTAGTGGTAACTGATCCAGTGAAGGCCATGTTGATTAAGGTTTCCGGGTATATACCCACCATAGTCGGCGCGATTCTCATACTTGTGATAGGCTGGCTTGTGGCCAAGCTGGTAGAGTCTGTAGTCGTAAGGGTGCTTAAGATTCTGAAGTTGGATGTGGTGTCTGACAAGGCGGGGGTAGCCAAGATATTGGCGCAGGGCGATATAAAGGGTTCTCTGTCAGAGGTGCTTGGAATTATCACATATTGGCTGGTGATATTGATAACTATAGTGACAGCCCTTAATTCCCTAAACCTCACGGTAGCGGCAGACCTCATATCGCGGCTGGTTGAGTATGTGCCGAATATC
>JAHFGN010000035.1 GCA_023247415.1 Candidatus Omnitrophota bacterium | reverse complement strand
ACAGTATCAACAAAAAGAAAAGGTCGCCCCAAAAGAAAAAGGGCTGCTACTAACGGTTTAAACCTAAAAACCGGACATTTCTACTTTGGTAACTATAGGACATTTCTAATTTGGCTTGACACGGGACACATTTTTCCTTGTCTGTAATATGACTTAATGATATAATTTGGCTTATATGAAAAAAGTGAGGGTGGGGGTTGTTGGGGTTGGCCATTTAGGCTCCGCGCATACTAAGATATACTCCAGGCTAAGCTCGGCCGATCTGGCAGGCGTATGCGATTGCAATTTCGAGCAGGCAAAGGAGATAGGAAAAAAGTACGGGACGTCGTATTATGCCGACTATGAGGATATGTTCGGCAGGGTAGACGCGGCCAGCATAGTCGTTCCTACAAGCCTCCATTATAATATCGCCAAAGAATTCCTGAAAAACGGCGTTCACGTATTGATTGAAAAGCCCATAACCAAGACTCTCTCAGAGGCGGATGAGTTGATTGAGCTGGCGCGAAAGGCAAGCCTCATACTTCAGGTCGGCCACATAGAGCGCTTCAATTCAGCCATAAGGGCTGTCGAGCCTTACCTCAATAAGCCCAGGTTTATCGAATCCCAGAGGCTCGGGCCGTTCCATAAAAGGGTCAAGGACGTCGGCGTAGTCCTGGACCTGATGATACATGATATAGACATAATCTTAGGCCTTGTGGAATCCGATGTCATCAACATCGACGCCGTTGGGGTGAGCACCATCTCCGATTATGAGGACATGGCGAACGTAAGGCTCACGTTTCAAAACGGCGCCATAGCGGACATCACGGCAAGCCGTATGACGAAGGACGCCGTGAGGAAGATCCGCGTCTTCCAGCAGGATTCGTATATATCGCTCGACTTCCTGAATCAGGAGGCTACCCTGTTTAAAAAGACCAGCACAAAAATAACCAAAGAGAAGATAAAGATGAAGAAGACCGAACCCCTCGAAAAAGAGCTTGAGTCTTTCCTTGAATGCGTCAGGACCGGAGCAAAACCCATAGTCTCCGGGTTAGAAGGCAGAAAGGCCCTCCAGGTGGCCCTTTCGATAATAAACAAGATCTCACCCTTAAAAAGAGACGCCTCGTGAGGATACTCATAACAGCGGGCGAACCTTCCGGCGATCTGCACGCCTCAAATCTCATAAGAGAGATAAAGAAGATATCGCCGGATATGGAATTCTTCGGCCTCGGCGGTGGCCTGATGGCCGCCGCTGGCGTGAGAAGCGTCCGCGATATCTCCAAACTGGCGATCGTCGGGCTTGCTGAAGTCTTTAAGAATGTATTCGCCATAAAAGACGCCTATAACGCGATACTCCGCGAGGTTGATTTGAGGCGGCCCGATATGGCAATATTGGTTGATTACCCCGGGTTCAACCTGAGATTGGCGAAAGAATTGAAGGCTCGAGACATACCTGTTGTCTATTACATAAGCCCTCAGCTGTGGGCATGGGGAAAAAATAGAATAGAGATAATAAAGGGCGCGGTCGCCAGGATGCTGGTATTCTTCAAGTTCGAAGAAGAGTTCTATAAAAGACACGGCGTATCAGTTGAGTTTGTGGGCCACCCGCTTGTGGAGACAGCGCGGCCATCTTTGACAAAGGAAGAGGCGGTTAAAAAATACGACCTCGACCCGTCTAAAAAGATCATAGCGCTTCTGCCGGGATCCAGAAAACTTGAAGTGGAGAACCTCTTTCCGATTATGCTCAAGGCCGCGGACCTGATAGCCAAAGAGATTCACGGGGCGCAGTTCATAGTCGTGAGATTTCCGGGTGTGGAAGAGGGGCTGTATAAAAGGATTATCGCGCGGCATAATCTGGGTGTGAGACTGGCCAGCGCCGATACCTACAATATCCTGTCGGCAAGCGGCTTCGCCATCGCGGCATCAGGCACCGCGACTCTGGAGACCGCTATAATAGGCACCCCCATGGTGATAGTATACAAGCTGAATCTATTGACTTATATAGCGTTTAAGCTCGTTTCAAAAATAAAAAACATAGGCATAGTGAATATCATAGCCGGCAGCCGGATAGCGCCGGAATTTACGCAGTTTAACGCGACGCCTGAGAAGATCTCGGCTAAAGTAGTTGAACTCATGTCGTCACCCGAGAAGATCCGCAGGATGAAAGAGGCATTCTCGCTCATCAAAAATTCCCTCGGAGCGCCAGGTTCATACGAGCGCTCCGCGAGAGCTGTTTTAGGATAAATGGGGACAGGCTCACTTTTCCGCAATAGTGACGGAAGAAAAGTGAGCCTGTCCCCATTTATATTATGACGATGGAGATGCCTTCTTTGTCGGCGAGAGATATTATCTCTTCGCGGTCTATGAGTATGGTCTTCTTCGCTTCAAGAGCCAGGGCGGCGCCTTTTGCCTCAACAATGGCCTTCAACGTCTCTATGCCGACGAGCGGGACATCGAGCCGCATATCCTGATCGGGCCTGGCCATCTTTATGACTGTAAAACCGCCGCCTGAGAGGGCCCCGGCACTTTTGATAACTTCGTCAGTCCCTTCAGCGCCTTCGAGGGACACAGCGCAACCGTCTTTTACGCATACGGTCTGCCCCGCGTCGAACCTCGCCAGCTCCCTGGCTATCCTGCTTCCCGCCTCGATGTCTTTTTCCTCGCGATTGTTCGGTGCCCTTTTCGTCAATAGCCCCCTGGCGGGCATGAGGTCTCCGAGATAGCCTTCGGCGTCTATCAGTTCTATCCCGATTTTTTTTAACGCGGACTCCACCGCGTCAAATATCGAATAGTCGTTCTTATCCTTCAGCTCTTTAAGCATGCCTTTGGCCTTTTCGTCCAATTCTTTTTCGTTCCGGAATACCAGCGTCTTTTTTATTGTGCCCAGAAGTATTATCTTGGTGATGCGTTCGGTGACGAGGGCGAAGAGCACCTTCTGAAACTGGCCCCACTCAAACCAGTGCATCTTATCGACGAGGCCTTCTAACTCTTTGGATGTGAGGCCCTTCAGGCCGAGGCCCACAACCCTGTCGCCTTTCGCCTTCGCAAGTCTTGCGAACAGGATCGGGAGATTCCCGCCTCCCGCCACTAAGCCTATCTTCATCGTTTGATCTCTTCCGGCGACGCAAGGGCGAACATCAGGTCTGCCTCAGCTACGACTTCATCGTCTATCTTTGCCACACCGCGAAGCTGTATGATCCTGGGCCTGCATTTTATAAATGTGACTTCCAGTATAAGCCGGTCGCCGGGGATTACGGGTTTTCTGAACTTCGCGTTATCGATGCTCGCGAAATACGCGATCTTTCCCCTATTGTCGCTCATCGAAAGGGCGTAGACGCCTCCTGTCTGCGCAAGCGCCTCTAATATCAATACACCCGGCATGACCGGATGGCCGGGGAAGTGCCCCTGGAAGAACGGTTCGGAGATGGTCACATTTTTTATCCCCACAATCTTGTTCTCGCCCATATCAAGTATCCTGTCAACAAGCAGGAAAGGATACCTGTGCGGGATTATCTTCTGGATCGCGCTGATGTCCAAAACCCTGCCCATATCCTGTTTATTCATGGCCATAGCCCACCCCTTCTGTTTGTAACAGATCAGTGTTTGAAGAAACTCCTGTCGTCATTGCGAGGAGCCTTTGCATTTACCGCCGGGCGACGAAGCAATCTTGTTTTTAGATTGCTTCGCCACTTCGTGGCTCGCAATGACGGGTCTTGTCGATCTTCTTATAACACTGGACTGTTACTTCTGTTTGCCTTTTTTACTATGTACTATGTACTAAGTACTATGTACTGCTTTTAGCTTTCTCACCAATTCCACATTCAGCTTATGTCCGCTCTTTATGGCGATGACGCGTCCCCTGATCGGCGAGCCGGTGAGATACAGGTCGCCTATTAAATCCAGTATCTTATGCCTGATGGGCTCATCCTCAAATCTGTATCTATTCCTGACGGGCCCGCATTCTCCGAGGACAAGCGTATTCTCATAGTTCGCCCCTCTGCCCAATCCCATTTTTAGGAGCGCGAGGGCCTCCTCCTCAAAACAGAATGTCCTCGCGGCCGCTATCTGGTCATAGAAACTCTTTTCATCCACGCTGATTGAATAAAGGCCCTCCAATATTCTGGGTTTTTTGTATGAGAGGGCGTAGGAGACCTTGAATTCATCGCACGGAAATACCCCTAAGAAAGAGTCCTCTCCCTCAACCCATACCGGGTCTTTTACCACAAGGATATTTTTGGGAGAGTCATGCTCTTTGATCCCTGCGGATTTCAGGGCGTCGAAGAAGCCTTTGGCGCTTCCGTCCAATGCCGGGAGCTCTATACCATCGGTTTCTATTATGATGTTGTCTATCTCAAGCGCGCACAGTGCTGACATCAGATGCTCGACCGTATGCACCTCGACATCGCCGGCGCCGACGACAGTGCGCCTGGAGTTTTTCAGGTTAAGCCTTTCTAAATCAAGAGACTGGATATTGATGAGCGGTCTATTGGGCAGATCGACCCTGATAAAATTTATCCCGCTGTTAGCGGGAGAGGGCTTAAATGTTACCGTTATCTTCTTGCCTGTATGGATGCCTGCGCCTTCTATGGACACAGGCCCCTTCAGCGTCTTCTGTTTCACTTCTTCGCTTCTAACTCCTTCACCTTTCTCTCAAGGATATTCAACCTTGCGTATAATTTTGGCAGAAGAGATGTCGCTGCGTTCAGCCTCTTGGCGAGCCTTATGGGCTTGGCAGGCGTGCCCCAGAGGACGGCCCCTTTTTCCGGAAAGCTTTTAAAGACCACGCTCTTGGCTCCGACCTGAACGCCGTCAGCCAATTCAACATGCTGGGCCACTCCGACCTGGCCGCCCAATATCACGTTCTTGCCCAGCCTGGAACTCCCTGATATCCCTACCTGAGCGACGATAATGCAGTTAGAACCAATTTCCACATTATGCGCTATCTGGACGAGATTGTCTATCTTTGTCCCGGCCCCTATAACAGTTTTAGAAAAACGCGCCCTGTCTATCGTAACATTGGAGCCTATTTCGACATCGTCTTCTATAATCACCGCGCCTATCTGCGGTATCTTGAAGGCAACGCCTTTATCGATGTCATAACCGAATCCGTCTCCGCCTATAATGGCGCCCGGGTGTATTATCACCCTGTCGCCTACTGTGATCTCCTCCCTTATGGTGACGCCGGGATAGATGATGCAGTTTTCCCCGAGTTTTGTATTTTTGCCTATGTAGCAGAACGGGTAGATGATCGTCCCATCGCCTATAGACGCGCCTTCCCTCACAACTGCGTACGGGCCTATAGCCGCGTTCTTCCCGAGAGATGCCTTCTTTTCGATTATCGCGGTCGGATGGACGCCTTTTGGATGCGGGATCCTGTCCGGGAAGAGGAGATTTATCACTTTCGAAAAGGCGATCGAGGGATTCTCGGCCTTTATTATTGTTTTCGTCCCCGCGCAGTCAGGGACGGCCGCGACCTTAGGCGGGACTATAACACAGGAGGCCCTTGTTGTTTTTAAAAGAGGCGCGAACTTCTCATGCATCAGGAAGGCAATGTCGCCTTCGCCTGCTTCGCCTATCCCGTTTACACCCTTTATCCTGACCGAGCCATCGCCTGTGAGCTCTCCGCCGATGAATCTGGCTATCTCCTGAACCGTCTTTATCATCTATCGATGCGCTATTTATTCAATCGTTTCAGAATTTCTCCGGTCAGATCCATATCCTCCCTGCCGTAGAGGAGCATTCTGGAATTCAGGATTATGTCATAGCCTTCCTGTTTGGAGTAATCTGTTACAATCTTCTCTATGTCTTTTAATATGCTGCCGACCGAGTCATTGCGCTCTTTTACAAATTCGTCTCTTGTCTTGCGGTCGAAGTCCTGAATGGCCCTTGTCTTATCGTCTATGGCGGGCTGCTTCTCGGCCTTGGCCTTATCGCTCAAAAGCGCCTGTTCATCGCGCATCTTTTTTAACTCGTCGAACAGTTTTTTCCTCTCAACCTCTTTGACCTTGCCCTTCGCCTCAAACGATTTATCGAGTTCCTTCGTCTTCGAGTAGTCGTCGAACACCTTCGCCAGGTCCACATACGCTATCTTGTATTCCTTGGCGTAAACATGCCCCTGAAACAACATCCCTGCCGCAAATAAAACCGCAACCAATAAAATTAACCTCTTCATCGATCCTCCTATTGTTAGAATCCACGGGTTATGCTGAAATAAAACTGCCCTTTTTTCTCCTCGTCGTAATTATCGTTCAACGGGTAGCCGTAATCTAATTTCACTGGACCCAAAGGCGTCTTTATCCTTATGCCCACCCCAATGCCGGACCTCAACGCCCCGCTTCCGTAATCTTCTATCCTTCTCCACGTGTTGCCCGCGTCATAGAAGACGGCCCCTTTTAAAAGTTTTTCATACAATGGAAACGTCACTTCCGCGTTCCCAACCAGCATCGCCTCCCCTCCCACCGGGTCATTGGAACCCGGGTCGCGCGGGCTTACCCGCCTCTCGCCGTATCCGCGTATGGATTCGCCGCCGCCGGCATAGAACCTCTCGTATATGGGGACCTCGCTTGAATCGCCATAAGCGTTCGCCAGGCCGGTCTTGAGCTTCAGCTCCAAAACGAACTTGTCGAAGAAGAGCTTATAATAGGCCGCTGTTCCCGTTATCTTATAAAAATCCTTGTCTCCTCCGAATACGCCGCCGGCATCCTCCACGCCGCCTGTCAGGTACCACCCCTTCGTCGGATTGAACTTGTTGTCTCTTGTATCGTACGTGAGGACGCCCGACACGCTGGATATCCAGTTTGTCCCTTCTTCGTTCTTCAGATCTTTGGATGAATTACTTGAAACATCCTCTATTTCAACCTGTTCCAGTCTATATATGGCGTCTCCGCTGAATTCATCCGTGAACTCCTTCCCAAGCCTGACATCTCCGCCCGATCTCACCTCTGAATATCCGTAGCCTACCTTGAGTTTCTTATCGTGCGAGGTCCTATAGCCGTCAAATCCAAAGGAGAACGGGTATCCGAGTATCCACGGGTCAGTCCAGCTGGCGAGGTAATCCTGTTTGACCGATCCCAGTTCAGCCTTCAATGACAGATTCTGGCCTGCCCCCATGAACGATGGAAAGTTCGCTATATCGAAATTCCTCTGCGACACCTCCACAAAGCCTATAAATTCATCTATGGTGCTGTAGCCTCCGCCGAAGGCAAACTCTCCCGTCTTTGATTCCTTGACGCTGACCACCAGGTCCTGCACGCTCTCTTTATTGGTAGGCCGGGTATCGAAATAGACATCCTCAAAGAAGCCAAGATTATAGAGCCTCTCTTTCGATTTCCTCAATTTATCGCCGTCGAACTTCTCGCCCGGATATATCCTGAGTTCGCGCCTTACAACTATATCCTTGGTCTTCATATTTCCGCTTACGTCGATCTTGCCTACATAGACGACGTCCTTGGAATCGATTGTGTACACAAGGTCAATATTTCCGGTCTGGGCATTCAGGTTCCTGTCGACATTGACCTCGGCATTCATATAGCCGCTGTGCTGGTAATACTGCCTGATCTTAAATATGTCTTCCTTCAGGGTCCTGGCGCTGAACGCCTTGCCAGATACAAGCGCGAGCTGAGCCCTTATCTGGCTTTCCGGATAGACGAGCTCACCCCTAAACAAAACATCCCCGGCAAAATACTTCTTCCCCTCCTCTATCTCTATCGTTATATACATCAGCTTCCCCGTGGGATCATGTTCTATCTTCGGGGATACCTTCACGTCGAGAAACCCCTCGTTCTCATACAGATTTCTTACCTTATCCAGGTCCTCTTCAAGGATATCCTCCTGAAATACGCCCGCGTTGAAGAGCCAGGCGGGTTTTGTGGACAATAGACCGATTATCTTGCCGGTCTTTATGGATTTATTGCCGGCCACCGTGACCTTCGAAACCTTCACCTTTATCTTCTCGTCTATGGCAACAGTCACAACTGCCCTGTTGGTAGACCTGTTGATGGCGACTTCGTATCCTGCCTCAACCTGCTGATAGCCCTTCTTCTCGTAGAGCTTTTTTATCTCTAACATGTCCTGCGTCAACACGGCGTGATTTAACACCTCGCCGGCCTTGGACTTGATAGTCGAGGCGAGTTTTGAGGATGCGAAGGTCTTATTGCCTCTGAACACTATGCTGTCGATGATAGGTTTCTCCTCAACCGTTATTACAACCGCCACGCCTCCGTTTACGACACTGGCGTCTATGGCGACATCTAAAAAGTAGTCTGTCACGTAGAGCCTCTTTAAGTCGTCATTTAAGTCCTGCTGGCTGAAAACGCCCCCGGCATGCGTCTTTAATTTGGAGAGGATGGTCTCTTCGCTTATGGCATTGTTATTCTTCACCTTTATCGAAACTACGGGCTGGCCTTCCTTTTCATCCGGGACGCAATATCCCGCGCTGACAGAAACTGAAACTAAAAGAAGGGACGCCAAAAATACCACGCAAGGCTTTATTTTTTTCATAAGGTTTCAGCTCCCACGCCTACAAATTCATCCCTCTTCGACAGGTTTTCGAATCTCATATACTCGCTTATAAACGCCAATCTTATGGTATCGGTCGGGCCATTCCTCTGCTTTGCTATGATAACATCCGCTATGCCTTTATTCTCCTCGGTAGGGGTATAGTATTCCTCCCTTAACAACAGAAGGACAAGGTCGGCGTCCTGCTCGATCGCCCCCGATTCCCTCAGGTCCGACAGCTGGGGCCTGTGGTCGGACCTCTGTTCGACAGCGCGGGAGAGCTGGCTTATGGCTATAAGAGGCACGCTGAGCTCCCTTGCCAACGCCTTCAGACTTCTCGATATCTCCGATATCTCCTGCTGTCGGTTTTCAGCCCTCGAGGGGCCCTGCATGAGCTGGAGATAGTCTACCACGATGAGTTGAATGTCATGCTGGGCCTTCATCCTTCTGGCCTTTGCCCTCAGTTCCAAAATGGATATGGCCGGGGTATCATCTATGAATATAGAGGCCTCCGCCAGTTTTCCGGCCGCTGATACAAGCCTCGGCCAGTCCGCCTGTGACAGAAAACCTGTCCGCACCTTATGCGCGTTTACCCTGGCGTGGGAACAGAGTATCCTCTGGACCAGCTGCTCTTTGGACATCTCTAACGAGAAGAACGCGACCGGTATCTTCTCCGCCACCCCGATATGTTCCGCGATGCACGAGACAAGCGCGCTCTTACCCATAGAAGGCCTGCCCGCTATCACTATCAGGTCAGATGCCTGAAATCCGGCTGTCATCAGATCCAGCTCGTGGAAACCTGTCGATATGCCGGTGACATTCTCCTTCTTTTGGTAGAGGTTGTCTATGGTCTCTATGCTGGATCGTATGATATCCTTCAGAGACACCATCTTGCCTTCTATCTTATCCTGGGTTATATCGAATATGAGCCTCTCGGCCCTGTCGAGAAGCGAATCCACGTCTACGCCCGGATCATGGCTCTCCTGGACTATCTGCGTGGAGGTGCTGATAAGGCTCCTTAGGATATGCTTCTCCTTGACTATCCTCGCGTAGTGGGTGATGTTCGCGGCTGTGGGCACAACCGAGGCTAACGTCGTTACATAGTTAGGGCCGCCTATCTCGTCGAGCGAGCCGTCTTTTTTAAGCTCCTCTATCAGCGTTATAAGGTCGACGGCCTTGTTGGAGTCATAAAGTTTTATTATGGAAGAGAATATCTTCCTGTGGGCATCTTTATAGAAAGAGGGTTCGCCCACAAGCTCTATGGCCTGAGGTATGGCCTCTTTATCCAGGAGCATCGAGCCCAGGACAGCCATCTCGGCCTCTAAGTTCTGAGGCGGTACCTTATCCGCGAAATCTTGTGGAGGCATGTTGCTTCTTTGTAATAGCTTTAGAAACCAGAAACCAGAAACCAGAGTACGGTAACCAGAATCTGGTATCTGGTTACTGGTTTCTGGTTACTCTTAATCATTCCTTAACCACCCAGACTTTAAGATTAGCCCTAATCTCAGGGTGGAGTTTTATCTCGACCTGGTAGACGCCCAGTTTCTTTATGGGCTCGTCTAAAAGTATGTCTCTCTTATCTATATTCTGAAATCCGTTCGACTCAAGCGCGGAGGCGATATCCTGAGTGGTGACCGACCCGAAAAGTTTTTCATCTTCGCCCGCGGCGACGCTTATGCTGCACGAAAAGTTCGCGATCCTTTCAGCCAGCCGGGCCGCCTCGTTTTTCTTATTGGCCAGGGCGTCTTCTTTCTTCTTTTTTAGGCCTTCGGCCCACCTCACGTTAGCGTCTGTAGCCGGCTTTGCCTTATTCTTTGGGATGAGGAAATTTCTGGCGTAGCCGTCTCTGACGACGATTGTGTCTCCGGCGGAACCCAATTTTCCGATATCCTCGATCAGTATGACTTTCATGATCACTCCGCCACAAAAGGCATAAGGCTCAGGACGCGCGCCCTTCTTATGGCCCGCGCCAGCTGCCTCTGATGCCTGGCGCATGTCCCTGTAATCCTCGAGGGCATGATCTTGCCTCTTTCCGTTATCAGTTTCTGGAACTGCTGATAATCCAGGTAGCTTATCTCCTTTGTCTTGTCGAGGCAGAATCTGCACGGCTTCTTCCGGTATATCCTTTTCTTTAATCCATCTTCCTTTGGTCTTCGCCGCATCGGCTTAGTAAAAACCATTAAAATGGGACCTCCCCTTCCCCGTTATCTCGATCCTTGTTGTTGGATTTGGCCTGCCGTTCGCCGAACTTCCCGCTCAGGCTATTGTCGGTTATGCCGTCCGATGGCTCAATGCCCTCTGTTGTTGGCGGCTGGGACGGTGAGCCCCCGGCGTCCAGATCGATAGACTCGAGCGCGTCCGGCTGCGGCGCCTTCGCCTGAGCCGCTTTAGGGCCTGCCCTCAAGAACTGCACGTTCAGGGCTATGACCTCAAGCGCGTAACGCTTCGCGCCGCTTTTATCCTCCCATGACCTAGATTGCAGCCTCCCCTCAATGAAGACAGGACTGCCCCTGGACAGATATTCTCCGCAGACTTCGGCGCGGCGGCCCCACACGACGCAATTTATAAACGAGACATCCTCCTTTTTCTCTCCGGCCTGGGTATTGTATACCCTGTTGACAGCCACGCTGAATGTCGCGACAGCCTGCCCGCTGGGGATATACCTCAACTCCGGGTCGCGCGTGAGATTGCCGATTAAAAATACTTTATTTAAACTCGCCGCCATATCATCCCCCTTGCAATAGCTATGTTCAAAATTAAATATTAAAAACCAAAAATCAAATATTAGGAGTCGCTATTGCGACCTTAGATACTTTAGGTCCGAAGGACACAACATATTTAATTTTTGATATTTAATTTTTAATTTTATTTCTCACCTCTTCGTGATCATTATCCTCAGTATGTCCGGATTCAGGGCGTACGCCTCTCTGAGTTTGGAGATGCTGCTCGGGGGAGACTTGAAATCCACTTTATGGTACAGGGCCTCTTTGAATTTTTTCACGGTGTACGCCAACTGCCGCTTGCCCCAGCTCTCCTCTTTCGTGACTGTCGCCTTATTTTTGGTGAGACAATCCGATATCGTCTTCAATGCCGCTCCTGCATCGGCTTCCTTCAAGTCAGGCCTTATCATAAACAGCGCTTCGTAGTCGTTCACTCTACCCCCTTGTTTCTAGCATCGGGACACCAAGCATCGGGACACCCTACCATGAATAGTATAAATGCAAGCCGTAGAGTGTCCCGTAGGCAAGTTGGACGTAGAATGTCCCGTTCGCGTTTTCCTATTATTATACGCGATAAATCGTATCATAGATACCGCAATAAATCAATGGCAATATTCAACCTCAACATCTAGTATCCAGGCGCCCTGCATAAAGCAGGGTGCCTAGATCAAGTCTGGTTGTAGGATATCTTGGTTCGCGTTTCTACGCGTATGTCCTGTTGCGGAGGTTGTATTTATGCATCGCGGCCTCCGCGCCATCCCCAATCCATACCGCCACAGCGTCCTTGGCCAGTGACACGATATCTTTTATCTTCTTCCTGTCCTTATTCTTAAACTGGGACAGCACGTATTCTGTTATATCGCCTTTTATGGGTTCTGTCGCGATCCCTATCCTGAGCCTCGCAAAGTCGCCTGTCCCCAGGCTCTGTATGATAGAGTTAAGCCCTTTGTGGCCGCCGCTTGATCCCTTTGTCCTCATCCTCATCGTCCCGAGCCTCAAATTTATATCGTCGCATATGACGAGCAGGCCGCCAATGTCCGCCTTCTCTTCTTTGAGCGCCTCAAGAACCGCCTTTCCGGAGAGATTCATATAGGTAACCGGCATAAGGAGGATCGCTTCTTCCCCGGATATGGCGCCTCTGCCCAACAAAGATCCGTATCTCTTCTGCCTGATTTTTATCTTGCGCGCTTTAGCCAACTCTTCGAGCACGAGAAATCCGACGTTGTGCCTTGTATAGCGGTATAGCCTCCCCGGGTTTCCAAGGCCTACGATGAGCTTCACTTTCCGGATTCCTTCTCTTTCTCCTTAGCGGGGGGCGCTTTCTCCTGCTTTGGCGCTCCCTCCCCTTCTTCTTCCTCCTCTTCCAGCTTCTTCTTTTCTCTTATCAACTCCGGCTCTGCAACAGCCTCAACAACCTCTTCCGGCGGTTTTTCCACATGCGGCGGCTTCACTATAAAGGCGATCAGTTCAGGGTCGTTCAACACCCTGACGCCCTCCGGCAGGGCGATCTGTTTTACCGTAACAGAATCACCTATCTTGAGACTTGAGACATCATACTCGATCTTCTCCGGGATATTCGTCGGAAGGCATTCGACCTGCAGTTCCCACAGTATGTGCTCAAGCACCCCGCCGTCCTGCTTGACCCCTGCGGCATCCCCTTTACTCGCCAGCGGGACATTCACCTTCAGCGTCTCTGTCAGGGATATCTCGTTAAAATCCACATGCATGATCGTATCCTTGACAGGGTCGTGCTGGATCTCTTTTATGATCACCGTCTTATCCTTGACCGGCTTGGCGCCCCCCTCGATCTTTAAAGTAATAAGGACGTTGGAGCCTGCCTTTGTGCGCAAGGCATCCAGCATGTCCCTGGAGGCGACCTTCAGGCTGATTGCCTCCTTGCCGCCTTTGTATACGACGGCCGGCACTACGCCTGTCTTTCTTAAATTCTTTGCGGCCTTCTTTCCAGTTTCAGCCCTTGCCGCGGCCTTTAGTATGACTTTTTCCATCTATTTCTCCTATGCTAATCAAACAACACACTCACTGACTCTTCCCCGTGTATCCTCTTTATCGCCTCAGCCAGGATAGGAGCCACAGAAAGGACCTTTATCGCGTTTACGCGTTTTTCCCTGCCCACCGATATAGTATCGGTCACAACCAGCTGTTTCAGCGAAGATTTTTTTATTCGCTCGAGGGCCGGGCCGCATAGAACCGCGTGGGTTATGGTGGCGTACACGTCCTTGGCCCCTTCCTTCCTGATCGCTTCAGTCGCCTCAACCAAAGAGCCGGCTGTGGAGACCATATCATCCACTATAACAGCGTGTTTCCCCTTGACATCCCCCATCACATGCATCACCTCCGCCTGTTTATCGTCTATGCGGCGCTTGTCTACGATGGCCAACCCCGCGTTGAGCCGTTTCGCGTAGGCCCTGGCGGTCTTTATCCCGCCGACGTCAGGCGACACTATGACCAGATCCTTCAACTTCAGGGATCTGATGTATTCGGTGAATGTCTTGACTGCGAAGAGATGGTCGAGCGGTATGTCGAAGAAACCCTGGATCTGCCCGGCGTGGAGATCCACGGTCAATATCCGGTCAGCGCCCGCGGTCGTGAGGAGGTTCGCGACGAGCTTCGCCGTTATCGGAACGCGCGGCTGGTCTTTTCTGTCCTGTCTGGCGTATCCAAAATACGGCAGGACCGCTGTTATCCTTTGCGCCGACGCGCGCCTGAGGGCGTCTATCAATATCAAAAGCTCCATCAGGTTGTCATTCGAGGGATAAGACGTCGATTGGATTATGAATACGTCATGGCCGCGCGCGTTCTGGTCTATCTTGACCCTTATCTCGCCGTCCGAGAACTTATCGACCATGGCCTTACCCAGCGCGATCTTCAATATCGCGCAGATGTCCTCCGCCAACTTCCTGTTTGAATTTCCTGAAAAGACTAACAGCCCATTCTTCATATTCGGCCTCTCTTTTTTGCTATCAACTATGAACTTTCTTTAATATCCTCGCCGGCACGCCGACAACAGTCGCGCCCCTAGGAATATTTCGGCCTTTTGGCACAACACACCCCGCGCCGACTGTTGAGCCTGCGCCGACCTCAACGGGCGCTATCAAAATGGATCCTACGCCGATGGCGGCGCCGTCTTCTATAATAGTTTTATTCTTTTTTTTGCCGTCAAAATTCGCTGTTATGGTCCCTGCTCCGATATTGACGTCGGCGCCGACTGCAGCGTCCCCCAGATATGCGTGGTGCTTTATCTTTGTCCGGCTGCCGACCCTGGTCCTGACAAGCTCCACGAAATTCCCTATCTCGACCATGTCATCGAGCCGGACCCCGCTGCGGATCCTGGCGAACGGGCCTATGCGGCAGTACCCTCCTATATCCACGCCGCGTTCTATGATGGTATTGGGATATATGACGGTGTCGCGGGCGATCCGGACATCCGGCGAAATAAGGGTCGTAGAAGGGTCTATAATCGTAACGCCGCTGTCCATAAGCGAGTTGAGTATCTTCTCTTTTAAGATCTTCGTCGCTTCCGCCAGGTCGCGCCTCGAATTTATCCCTATAGCGGTATCGGCGTCCTCCACCGCGACGGCCTCTACCCTTTTTCCTCTTTTATGCAGGACCGCTATCGCGTCGGTTAAAAAATATTCCTTCTTTTTATTGTCCGGCTTTATCTCATCGAGCGCGCCGAAGAGCTCCTTGGCCTTGAAACAATAAGTCCCTGTGTTTATCTCCGATATGCATTTTTGGGTAATATCCGCCTCCAGCTCCTCAACTATCTTCGCGACAAACCCTCTCGAATCCTTCACTATCCGGCCGTAGCCTGTTGGATTATTAACATTGGCTGTCAGGACTGTAGCGGAGGCCTGCGACGCCCTATGCCGCTTTATGAGGTTTTTTAATGTATCGCGTTCGAGCAGAGGGGCATCGCCGCACATGACGAGGACATCCCCTCCAAAGCGGCCCAGCGCCGGCCTTACCGCGTTCATCGCGTCGCCTGAGCCGAGGAGTTCTTTCTGGATGACAACCTTTGTCCCCTTCAGGGCGTCCTTTAAAAGCTCTTTTCCGAATCCCGCGACAACGATTATGTCTCCGACACCGACCTCCTTCGCCGTATCTATGACATACTCTATCATCGGCTTCCCAAGGATCGGGTGCAGGACCTTCGGGATCTCGGACTTCATCCTCGTGCCGCGCCCCGCGGCGAGTATCACTGCAGCTGTGTCTTTCATATTTATTTAAACTGTCATTTCGCTTCGCTACGACAGGCTTCCCAACCGTTTAATTTCGACTTCAATCTGCTACATTCAACCAGTAAGTGCAACGTTTAAGGATTTCATGACCTCTCGAGGAGTTTGATAATTCAAGCACTTCCGAGGCCGGTTATTTAACAGATTTTCGATCTTTCTCACTTGGTC
>JAHFGN010000034.1 GCA_023247415.1 Candidatus Omnitrophota bacterium | reverse complement strand
GTAGCCATGATAATGTCCTTTCCAGCCATAATGCCCTCCTTTGCTAAGAGACATTATAGCAACTTTGGCATAGGACATTTCTAAATTGGTTAAATAGGACATTATCATTTTGGGATTACAGAAAAAATTGGGGACGGTTCTGGTGACAATCTTAGACCTGTCCCCAGGGACAGGTCTAAGATTGGGCGGGGGACAGGTCTGGGATTGGCGCGAGAACCGTCCCTAATTATGTGAGACGGATGAAGATGGTTTCAGCGAGCTCCTTGTCGATCGCGAACTGCGACTGGCCGATCTGGAAGACATGTGAAGGGAATTTCTGGATTAGGTTTATGGCCATCCCTGGAAGAACGCCCATAGCCATGAGTTTCTGGAGTTTTTTTGAGTCTTTTGTGTGGATATAGGCCACTTTGCCTTTTTGGTTTACCTTCAAATTGTCAAGCGACGATATAACTTTATTTATTATCTCGCGCGACTTGCGGCAGCATTCGCCTTCAGGTATGGGCCTGCCATGCGGACACGTCCTGGGATGCCCGAGGAGCATGCAAATATTCTCCTCTATGCCTTCATGGAGGAGATGCTCGAATTTGCAGCTGACAGGATGGACGAGACTCTTCTTGATGTCCAGGATGTCGTTAAAGAGCCTCTCTGCCAGACGATGACGCCTGACGATAGCCCGGCCTTCGCCTCTCCCCTTCTCTGTAAAGGCTATCTTCTCATCCGCCAATTTAATGTACCCGGCATTAGACAGCTCATCTATCGCGGTATCGCCTCTGGATACACCCAACTCAACGGGGTCCTTTTTTTCTTCCTCGGTATGCACCCACAGCGTCTCAAGAATCTCCTCCGCCCTATCGCTAAGCTCCATAATTCCTCCATGCAGTAGCATAAGTAACCAGAAACCAGTAACCAGATCACCTGTTCTCTGGTTTTTGCACTCTGGTCTCTCTATTTTATGGGACGTCTCTTTTTTATGAGCCTCAACCACTTCGGTTCCGGCGGCGTCTCAAACCCGCAGCGCGGGCATTTTATCAATTTGCATCCTAACATTATAGGACAGCCCTTGCAGCCTTGAGCCGCTTCTTCTTCTTTAAATTCATTTCCGCACAGGCCGCACTTCACAGATGCACCTTTAAAAGGTTGAATATAAGATTGACCGCAAACCCTACAGAAAATGAAAAGAATAATATGAATACAGATATGGCAACGCCGGTCTTCGCCCCCCTCTCCTTCACATTCATCAGGAACTGGGCGATGCACGGTAAAAATAGCGTCAGTGTCACGCAGGCCACAACCAGCTGATTTCCATTGAATAGGCCAGCCTTTTTTATATCATATAACCCTGCGGCGCCGTAGTCCCGCCTGAAGAATCCGAAGAGAAACGCCACTGCCGCTTCTTTAGGCAGGCCCATCCAGCGGATGGGGTATTCCAGGATCTTTACCGACGCGTTAAACAGGCCAGACAATTGGCCAACCCAGATGAGAAGGCTCGCCAGGATAAACATGGGAAAGACCTCGGTGAAATACCATTGGACCCTTGTGTAGGTTTTAACAAATACGTTGGACAATTTCGGAAATCTGAGCGGCGGTATCTCCATGTAAAAGGACGGCGCGTCGCCGGGCAGAATCATGGAGGATAAGAACCCGATCAACAGAAACACGAGCCCTACTATGCCTCCCCAGATCCACAGGCCGTGGAAATTGCCTTCCAGAAGAGATAGTATGACGCCCAACTGCGCCGAACATGGAATCGCCAGGGCCAGCAGGATGGTCGCTATGATCCGCTCCCTCTTTGTGGGGAGCGTGCGCGTCACCATCGTCGCCATGGTATCGCAGCCCAATCCGAGGACCATCGGTATCACAGCCCTTCCGGTCAGGCCTATCTTCTTAAACAGCCTGTCTATAAGCAGGGCCAGACGAGGGAGATAGCCTGTATCCTCGATGATCGCGAAGGCTATGAAGAATGTCGTGACAATCGGCAGTATAAGCGCTACCGCATATCTTATTCCCAATGTGATGACGCCGTATTCGCCTACGAATAAGTCCCTCAACATGTGAACTGGAATGATCGCGGAAAATATTCGCGTTATCCATGGATTTATATTCTTCTCGAATATATTCTTTTCGATAAAATCCACCACAATGCCCGCGCCGAACCTGCCGACGAATTTATAGAGGCCGTAATAGAGGATCAATAATAATATGGGCAAGCCGGTGATGGGATTTATCATTATCCGGCTCAACTTTTCCCGAAAGGATAATTTTGTCTTGGGCGATGCCTCCACAGCGCCGCTTACTATGCGGTTCGTCTCTTCCTGACGCCTTAGGGCGATTATATATGCCAGGGGCTCATGGTAATGCGCCCTGGCCTCCTTTACTATTCCCTCAATCTTGGCATAAAAGTCAACCGCTTCTTTGGACCTGACTAAAGAGGCGATGTCGTCATCCCCCTGGAGCAGCAGCAATCCGATCGCGCGCTTCGATATCCCGTAATCGCTCCCCAGGAGCGACTCTATCTTCTCAAGAGATATCTCCAATATGTCGTAGGATATATTACATCTTTCTTCGTGCATATTCCTCAACTTTGCCTTTTAATATATCTATGCCTCTGCCTGTGGTGGAAACAGTCGCGACAACAGGAACGCGAAGCTCTCTTTCCAAATGCCTCAGATCTATCTTCATCCCGATCCTCTCCGCCTCATCCATGATATTCAGGACCAGGACCACGGGCAGGCCCGCTTCTATCAATTGCAGGGTAAGCGGCAGCATCCTCTCCACATTCTTCGCGTCTATGATGTGAATAACCACGGAGGGTTTCTCATCAATGAGCATATCCCGCGCGACCCGCTCCTCCTCGCTGATGGGCAGGAGCGAATACATCCCGGGTGTGTCAATCACCTCGAACTCCTCCGCGCCAATTCTCGTCTTGCCGCGCGAAACCTCAACCGTTGTCCCGGGGTAGTTAGATACAGTGACATAAGCCCCTGTCAGGCGATTGAAGAGGAGCGATTTGCCCACATTTGGACTGCCTACAATCGTTATCTTTCTCATAATTAAAACGTCACCTGCGCCTGCGCGTAATAATATCCTATGTCCCTGCCGGACCCGGCTGCCTGGCTGAAGAACTTGCCTGTAAAGAATCTATTGGCGCTGGCTATTATATCAAGTTCCGGCAAAAGTTTATACTTTGCGATAAGATTGACCTCCCCGCCCAAGTCTTTGCTGATGCCGGAAGGCGTCTTGACCGCGATAAACTGATGGTAATCCACATTCAGGTTCAACTTGGGAAACGGATCTATTGATGTCCCTCCTACTATAACATGCATGCCGCTGGCCCTTGAGCTTCCCACGGTTATGCCGCTTAAGTCTCCGATGAGGCTCGAGTCAGCGACGATGTAATTGTCATTCAGGACATTTCCATGAAACTCTCTGTAGAATTTATCTTTTGTGTCGTTGTCCCCGCTGCCAAAGGCATAACCCGTGAATATGCGCGGTCTGTATTTAGACTTAAATGTATAACCTGCCTCAAAGTGCCCGCCAAAGGCGCCTATCGTATCCTCGCTGTGCCGATTGGTATTAGCGATACTGCCGAATTGATAGAGCGGCTCGATCTCGTAGTCAAGCGAGCCTTTTATTTTGCCTGCCAGCCTAAGGCCCGACGTAAACCACCTCTGGCTCTTTAGGCAGCTCCGCATGAAAGTGCTTAAACCCGCTCCTGTGATAGAAGAAATACAACTCCAGGCGAGCATCCTCCATCAATCTATAACTCGAATAAGCGCCGTAGAGCGCCGGCCCATCCGTGCTTGTGCCTTTATTGAGTCTTACAAAACGCGCGGCGAGGAGATCGATCCAGAAATCATCTTTATACGCAATTTTCAACTTCGCCGCGTCCCATACCATGCCTGCGAAGAAGTCGTCCGTGCCCACAAAGAAGGCGGAACCGTAGCATAACTCCTGTCGGCCAATCTTAAGGCTCAAGGGTATAGGTTCCGGGCTTCTGGTCTCAATATATGCCTGATATAGGCTCGTCTTTGAATAGTCATCTCCATCCTCGCGGAGATAGAACTGGCCTTCGATGAAGCCTTTGATCCATTTTACAGGCTCAAGCGTAAAATTTAGCCTGGTCCTTGAGATGACCTGCTCCTCATGTATGCCGGGGGCAAGATTGAAATCGCTCAGTTTCTGATTTTGAGCGAAGTCCCCGCGCACGCGCTGCTGTCCGCCCATCTTGAAGGGCTTGCCTCCCCCCATGCGCTTGGTCTCTTCGTGATGCTCACCACAGGACTTGCCGGCTTCTTCATGCGGGACATGGGCCAAGACGATGCGCGTCTTACCTATATATATAGGTAAGACGACCCAAAGAAAGACCGCCGTCTTTTTAAACATCTTCCATCTCCTTAAAATGGAATACCCACTATGAGCCTTGCCTGCAGATCATCACTCCGTTTATTCAATCCGCCTAGAGCGCCGATAGATGCCCACAGCCGCTTCCCGGCCCACGCTATGGTCGGGCCTATATAGTATTTCTGGTCCGTGTAATTGCCTTTTGTTTCGACACCCAGCTTAAACTGCGGTGTTATGCTGCAGCTAATCCCCGCGGCGTATTCATACTCTATCTCGCCGTCTGATTCCAATTCCTGTTCAAATATCTGATTATATGAAATGTTGAAATTCTCCATGTCTTTGGCGAGTATGATCTTTTCCTCCAGCACATTGGGTTTTTCGAGATTGTCGTTCCTTATATATTCCGCGTACAGGAGCGTGTCTATCGGCAGCTTATTCTTCTCGAGAATCCTGTATCTTCCCCTGATCTTGAACCCGTCATATTCGAACGTGCCAGAAGACGCGGCATTCGACTGCTTGAACTGCTGATACATGCCTATATCGAAATGGTCCGTTACGCCGTACTCAAGCTCGATCCAGTGCTTCCATGTGCTCGGTTTCGCCTTTTCGATATTCGCCTGCTCTTCGGTCAGATAGTACTCGATCTCGGCATGGCCCTTGGGCATGGACTGGTATTCATAAGTCCAGACATAGCCGCGTCTGTCGGCGCGCGCCTCGGCCGCGATACCGAAACTCAAGACCAAAACAAAAAAAGACAACAAATATCTTCTCATTTTACTCCTCCTTTTGCGCTTGTCAAGCCCGTTTATTTGATTTTGATTTTCATTATCAGGATTGCGCGAAAAAAAATTCACCTCCTCTTGCATCTCACGCATATTCCGTAAAGCTCCATCCTGTGCCTCTGCGGGTGAAAGGCGTGTTTCCTGAATAACCTCTCCTGCAGCTTCTCTATCGCGGGGTCCACGACCTCTACCATGCGTCCGCACCCGGTGCATACGAGATGGTCATGGTGTTTATGGGCGTACATATGCTCGTAGCGTGTGACGCCGTCGTCAAACTTGAGCTCAGCCGCCAGCCCGGATTCGGACAGGAGCTTGAGCGTCCTGTATACTGTCGCGAATCCTATTGACGGGTCCTTCTTTTTCGCCAGCCTGTAGAGCTCATCGGCGGTCAGGTGCCTGTCGACATTGAGGAAGACATCCAGGATCTCCTCCCGTTTTCGGCTGTGCTTTAAGGCCTTCGTCTTTAAGAAACCTTCGAGGACCGAGAGTTCTTCTACTTTTGTCATGCGCGATTGTCCCTTTTTATGAAATTGATAATCGTTATCAAAATACTATATCCGCGCGTTTTTGTCAAGCGAAATTTTAAAAAAATTACAGCCTGCACGCGTTATCTATTATGCCGCTCACATCCTCCAGTCTATCAGCAATTATGTCGGCCCTCTTGTGATACTGATGCGGCAGGCTTGTTGTGAGCGCTACGCAGAACATCCCTGCCCTCTTCGCGGACTCTACGCCGAGTGGCGCGTTTTCTACGACAACACACGCTGAAGGCCTGACGCTGAGGATCCGCGCGGCCTTCAGGTACGGATCAGGAGATGGCTTCCCTCTTTTTACGGTGTCGCCTGCCACAACGCAGTCGAATAAACTTCGAATCCGTTTAGGCAGAATGGCCCTCAATTCCCTGGTTGGCGTCCCTGTCACAAGCCCCAGGGGATATCCTTTATTCTTCAGGCAGACCAATAACTCCTCTGCGCCCTTAAAGACGACTCCTCTATAATCTTTTTTGAACAAGGCCTGCCGCCTAGAAAATATTCTATTCAGCGTCTCCTTTGTCGGTTCTATGCCGCCGCGCTTCAAAAAATATTTGAGCGTCCTATCCCACCTTTCCCCTTCCCTGGAATAGACATCGAAACAACTGACCCTGATCCCTAACGTCCTTAAGACCTCATACCACGCCAGGAAGTGGTACGGCATCGAATCGACGATAACCCCGTCCATGTCAAATATTACAGCCTTTGGCTTGAATTTTAATCGTTTCATACTGTGGCGGTGAAAAATATCTATCAGAGGTTGTGCACGATAAATTGGGAGAAGACTGTAATGTCTTCCATTGTGTAGATGCGGGTTATATCTTTGTCATATAGAATGGTCGCCTCGGGTCCAAATTCCGCATCCTGCCCCCATAAGACTATCCTGATGAGCACATCCGGGAATGTTTCAATCTCTACCGATGCGTCGCCCAAATCTAGCTGCCTTGCCTTGAAGCGCTCAATAGCGCTTAATATGTCTTTAGGCCTTGAGCCATATTTTTTTAAGAGGGGCTTGACCACAGAATTTCGGTACGCCGGATAATAGGTCGCGCCCCCCTCTATCCCTTTAAACGATATCCACTCGCCGCTTGGCAGATAGCCATTTTTTAGCGTACCGATAAGATAGTGGAGTAGGAGTATCGCGACATAATCCTTGGCAGGCGCGTTGCAGGAGTTGGAAAGGATGCCCCTTGCCTTAAGATTCACTTCATACATGTCGCTCAAAAACGATACGGAATGAACCTCGCAGGCCGATAGGCCATTCAGCGTTTTCCACGCCCTATTCAGCGCGTCTTCATACGGCATGTTCTATATTCTACACTTTTTATTAGATAAATCAACCCCTTTGGAATATAATGGACGCGTATGATTTACGACAGATTCCAGCAGGAAGCGATCGACTATATAAATCAGGGCTATTCCGTAATAGTTTCGGCGCCTACTGGAGCCGGCAAGACCGCGATCGCGGAACATGTCATAACAAACTGCATCGGGAAGAAGGAGGGCGTGATATATACCGCCCCTTTAAAGGCCCTCTCCAACCAGAAGTACCGGGATTTCCAAAAACAGTTCAAAGACCACATAGGCCTCTTAACGGGAGACGTCTCTTTAAACCAGCAGGCGCCGGTCCTCATAATGACTACGGAGATATTCCGCAATAAACTGCTGGACGACCCCCAGAGCCTAAAGCCATATTCATGGGTCATCTTCGATGAGATCCACTACATCGACAACCAGGAACGGGGAACCGTATGGGAGGAGTCGCTGATATTCCTGCCTTCCCATATGAATATACTGGGACTCTCCGCCACCATACCCAATATAGCCGAGTTCGCCGGATGGATCGGGTCTATCCAGAAGAAACCCATAAAAGTGGTCATCGAAGAGAAGCGGCCTGTTCCGCTCCATTTTTTCTTCCAGTGCCATAACAAGGTGGTCGACAGGATAGAAGACTTAAGGCAGTCGAGAGAGATAAGGCCGAATAAACTGACGACGCTCGTCAACTATATAAAAGAGCGGGACGGCCTGCCATGCATATACTTTGTCTTCGGAAGGCGCCGCGCGGAGTATCTCGCCTCTGAACTATACGGATTCAATTTCCTTAATCCTGACGAAGAGGCAAAGATTACGTCGCTCTACGCTTGCTTATGCCAGCAGTTCGACCTGACGCATGAGCGAAGCGCCCAGGACATGACGCATTTTATAAAAAAGGGGATAGCATACCACCATGCCGGCATGCTTCCGACTTTAAAAGAGGCTGTCGAAAGGTTGTTCACCAGCCGCCTGTTAAAGGTAATATTCACTACAGAAACGTTTGCCCTCGGCATAAATATGCCGAGCCGTTCCGTTATATTCGACGACATGGTGAAGTTCTACGGCCGATACATACGGATATTGAAAACCAGGGACTTCTATCAGATGGCGGGCCGGGCCGGAAGGCGCGGAATGGACACCGAAGGGTTCGTCTACTGCCGAGTAAACCTGCACAAGATAAGACTCGAGGAGATAAGGCGGATTATCTACGGGCAAAATGAAGAGGTCCGGAGCCAGTTCAATACCTCCTACGCCACCATCCTCAGTCTTTATGAAAAGTACCGGGACGACCTGTTCAAGACCTACCCCCTGTCCATGCACTACAATCAGGCCGGAAGGCATGAGCAGAAGGACGCCTTAAGGCTTATGGAGATGAAGCTGACTCTTTTAAAGGACTCGGGACATATAGAAGGCGGCTCTCTGACACAAAAAGGTAAACTTGCCAAGGCTGTGTCCGGCTATGAGCTTTTGTTGGCCGAGCTATACGACAGGAATTTCTTCGGCGAACTGGATGAGATAGGTTTGGGTATAATTGCGGCGGCAACCGTCTTTGAACCCAGAAGAAACCAGCGTCCTTCAGGCATCTCAAAAAGGGCGCAGCCCATAAAAGATACCTGCGAAGCGCTTTACGACAGGATACGGCACAGGGAGTCGCGATACAGGATATACCCTTTAAGCAAAGGACCCCATTTTCATCTCGCGCGCGCCATGGAGTCATGGATGCACGGAGGCGAATTCTCCAAGGTCCTGCAGTTGACGGATTCGGACGAGGGCGAGGTCGTGCGCTACTTCAGGATGAGCCTGCAGATATTGCGGGAGATCCACGAGTCCACTGTCTCTTCCGGCATAATGAAAGATCGGATAGCAAAAGCCATTCGTCTTATCAACCGCGACATCGTCGACGCCGAAAAGCAGCTCCGCGAAGGCTAGCCTATTTCCTGCACTTCTTCCAGATACCCTTGAGTTTCTTCTTCTGTTCGTCCGTAAGTATGTTTTTCAGGGAGGCCATTGACTCAACCGCCAACTTCGCCTTCTCTTTCTTCAGCTCATACTTCATGTTTATGAGTTCGGAGACGGCTTTCGTATCGATTGTATCTTCGTTGAGCTTTGAGTTTATATCCAAGGCGAGCGCTTCAATCTCAGCGTCTTTTCCTATCAGGCTCTTCTTTGTCTGGAGCTGCAAATCGCCTATCTTCTTCACCTGTTCTTCGGTAAGCCCCAGCTCCTCCTCATTCTCGAGAATGAAGCGCGCCTTGTGGCAGAATTTCCCCTCAAATCCGGATTGCCCATGCTGCCCATGCTCCGAACCCTTCATCATCTGGCACTGATGCGCGTATGCAGCGGGAACAGCGGCGGCCAGGAATATGGCCAGCATACATACAGCAAATCTCGTCTTCATAATAATCCCCCTTTCTATTTTCGTTATAACAATTATACCATAACTTAGAGACGCTTTCCAATCCAATCGGGACAGTGTCTCCTATCCAGCTTGGACAGTGTCTCCTTTCCCAATTGGGACATCTACAAAGAGACCCCGCCCGCCCTGTGGATTGCTCTCTCTCCAAACTTGCGTCTTATCTCGTCGATGGCCTTATGGACCTTTTCTGTCTTGATTTCAACGGCATCTTCAAACAGGTCCTGTCTTGGGACGGCTGGCACAAGGCCGGAGACTCTGACGCCAACGAGCCGCACTTTCTTTCCCTTAAGCGGAAAATCTTCAAAGAGACGTTTTATCTCGCGATAGATGGTTTCATCGAAATCGGCCGCCTCGCTCAATGTTGAGGCCCTTGTATATGTCCTGAAACCTTCCAGCCTTATTTTTAAAGTAACTGTCCTACCTTTAAGATTTTCGTCCCTGAGCCTTGATGATACCTTCTCACAAAGCCAGACCAGCGAACTTGTTATCTTCTTTGCATCAGCCGTATCTGCGTCAAATGTAACTTCATTACTTATGGATTTCGCTTCAATATCGGCAACAATACCTCTTTCGTCTATGCCGTTCGCCAACTGCCATAGTTCCATGCCGTTCTTTCCGAATATAGCAACCAGCCCCTGCGGATCGCGCTTCGCCAAATCTCCTATGGTGCATATCCCCATTTCATTTAGCGTCTTCTCGGCCTTGGCTCCGAGCCCCCATATCCTGCGTATGCCCAACGGCCGAAGAAAATCAAGAAGCTGGCCAGGCTTGACTTCAACCATCCCATCCGGCTTTTTCAAATCCGACGCTATCTTCGCCGCCATTTTTGTCGGCGCAAGACCCGCGGAGGCCGTGAGACCGGTCTGGCTCTTTATCTTAGATTTTATCAGGAGACATGTTTCAAGCGGCGTTCCAAACAAATGACAGCTCCCGGTTATATCCAAAAACGCTTCATCGATGCCCACGGGCTCTATATCGGGCGTGAAGTCATAGAGGATCTGATAGACGCGATGAGAGACTTCGCTGTACTTTTCCATATCAACAGGAAGGAATACGGCATGCGGGCACTTGTTATAGGCGATCGAGATCGGCATCGCCGAATGGATGCCGAACTTCCGGGCCTCATAGGAACATGTTGAAACAACCCCCCTGCCCCTGCCGAGTTTAGGGTCAGCGCCTACTACTACAGGCTTGCCTCGAAGCTTCGGATTGTCCCTTTGTTCTACAGCGGCAAAGAAGGCGTCCATATCGACATGGACAATGAATCTTTCTTTACTCATAATTTCAGAAGGTTATCCTGTCCATATGCGCGAAGCCCTGTGTGTAATCAAGGAAATAGCCGTCTGTCGGCTCCACCTTAATCAACACCAGCTCTAGCCCCTCAGGCAGGTCTGGCATCCCCGCGAATTTCTTCTCCAGGATAGCCCCTGCCCTGTCTATATCGGCCTTCGCGGAGAGTATTGCCGCTTTCCCCTCCATCTGGATCCCCTGTATCTTGTTTATATCCCTGTAATCCTCATCGATCGTATAGGCGACGTCCGGGTTCTTCGAGATGTTCGCGAACTTGCGCGTCCTCTTATCAGTCGCGAAATACACGGTCGTCCCCTCTGACGCGTACCCAACAGTATGGGCTAGCGGCTTGCCGTCGAAACACACTGTAGCAAGCCGCATATAGCTGTGAGACCCCAGGTAATTGATCACGTTTTTCTTAACTGAAGCTTCCATGTTTTTCTCCTTTATTTCACACCTCTATCAAATTATATTCCGCGCTTCCCAGTCCTTCTTTCGCGGCATATTCGAACATCTTTTCGTATATATCAGTCTTATTGCTGAAATAATCCCCTCTTTTATGTCTGCCTATCAAATCCATCGTCGCCTTATCGAGGCTGACCGGATCCCCGGACGCAAGTATACCAAGATCCTCCGCCGCCATAGGCTCATCCTTTGTGGATATGCAGTCGCATTCTTTGGTAACATCGAGGGCAAAATTGATGAAGAACTTGTTTTTAAATTTCGATAGGATGAAATCCGCGACCTCCACCATGCGCCTGCAGAATACGTGCGGGTCCTCGCTCCAATTGATATGTATCGCGTCAAATTTGCAGGCGCAGATGCACTCCCCGCAGCCAATACATATCTTTTGATCTATATACGCCTTCCGGCTGACATAGGAGACGGCATTGACAGGGCATACTACGATGCAGCATCCGCAGGCAGTACATTTTTGCGCGGCAACGCTTGGCTTCAGGCTCGAGTGCTGGACCTGTTTTGTCGGCCTGCATGACATGCCCATCGCGACATTCTTTATCGCCCCCGCATAACGCGACAGTATGTGACCTGTGGCATGCGACAGAACGACAAGCGAGTCCAGCATCCCTATAAATGACGGGACCTTTATCTTATTTATATTTTTGGCTCCGAGGGTAAACTCTTTTCCGTCCTGGCCCAGGAGCCCATCCGCTATTATAAATGGCGCGCCGGTTTCCTTCTGGCCGAAGCCTTTGGCCTGAGCCAGATTCAGGTGGTCGACCGCGTTCTGACGGCCGCCCTTATATATGACAGATGTATCAAATAGAAACGGCCTCGCGCCGGCCTTCTTTATTGACGATACGACTATCTTTACCAGCGCGGGATTTACCTGATAGACGCAGGGCGCGTCCCCTATGGTCAGTTTAACAGGCACAAACTCGCCCCGCCCATACCCTGAAAAAGGCTCAACCTCTCCCAACAGCCTCTTCAGGGCCGAGGCCCCTCCCGCCATGCCGCCGTTGTCTGACTTAATGAAATATACGTCGCTCATCTTGTCTTTAGCGGAATTATACCTTATAAAGTAATAAACCCCAAGCAAAATATGCCTGGGGTTTATTAAGACCGGCTTACGTTCAAGCTAAGGATATACAACTTTTATGCGCTAGAGGCTTAGCAAGCCCTCTTTAATTTAACGGCCGCCTTCCTTGCGCTTTGAAAAGCATTCCTTGCAATACACCGGACGGTCTTCTCTGGGCTTGAAAGGGACTTCGCATTCCTTTTTGCACTCTGCGCAGATCGCCTTATGCATCTCCCTTGGCCCTCCGCCGAACCCGCCACCCTGATATCCCATACTACCTCCTTTTTTAGCGTTTGCTTTATCTACCTCGCGTGCCCGACCATTCCGGCATGAGGGCAAACGCCCTACAATTCCAGCTAAATCTTGAGTATTGTACACCTTTTATAGAGAAAACTCAAGACATTTCTTTCTATCAGCGTTATTAGTGGTTTTTACGCGCGGCATAAGCAAAATGCGAAAAGTAGCCCCGCCATAAGGCTTCGGTAGACATAAACTGGTTTGACCCGAAGAAGTAATCTACAATGGCTTCTCTCATGCGGGCGATCTCTTTGAGATGAGCGGCATTTTCGACCTTCTCCAAGGTCAGATCGATCAGCTCAAGGGCCCGTTCAAACGCCTTCCGGCTATAATCTGTATTATTCTTCGTTTGCCAGTTAAGAGCGCGTTCTACCTCGCTTCCAATGTTCGCCATCTGCTCAAGGAAAGATAACTTTCCCCAGCGGCCTGCCGCAAGTCCTTTATGCTGGCAGCTCACCGCTTAATCCTTTTCGCGACAATTTCCACAATTTTATTGCGCATCCCTTCGTCATCCACTCCGCGGCTTCGATTACCTAAAGACGGGCGCATATTGATCATAGAGTCAAATTCGATAAAATTATTTCCCTGAATTTCAGGATAGAGATTAATCCCCCAAAGGCTTTTTTGCTTTGACCCATTCTCAAGGAGGAGCGCTTCAAGATCAGAATGGAGTTCGGCATCTACCGCAATAATTGCTTTATCCGCATCCACAACCGCCTTTACTAAATTGCCAAAGGTCGCGCCGGCCATCGCCTTGAGTTCATCCGGATGCAATATTTCTTTTATTATCCTCATGATTCCTTCTTCCTTACCGCCCTTTCCATTTCTTGAATTTATCCAATAAGCTGTGCTTTTTTAAGATTTTTTCAAGCGCTGGCTTATTGATCCTGGACTGGTCAAATAACCTGGTGACCTTTTCAAAATCTTTTCTTCTGCCCACCTTTAAGGCAATCGCTACCAGATATTCTGCCGATAGCACTTTGGTTCTGATCCCGCTGTAAGTGACTTCTTTGGCATTCTCAACTGCTTCCCTTTCAACCCCGGTACTCACTGGAATGAACTGGACGGGAAAGCCTCCTATCGTAATGTGCTCACCCTTCCAGGAGCATCCAATGTTTATAAGATAATCGTAGACTGGAGAAAGCGATACTATTTTCCCTTCCGACTCTGACTTAACGAGGACAAACACATCCAAATCATAAGTAAAAACTGGCTCGGTGTAGAAAATAGCCGCAACACCGCCGCCAATGGCATAATCGTCGATTAGCGTTTTATTTTTTAAACTATTTAAAACTTCTATTGTCTTTTTCACGGCCTCCCTTTTATCAGCTCCACGATCTCCCGCATCTTCGTTAATATCCTTATTTTCTCTTCAAACGGCAATCGGGACAAGTCCGCATGAAATCGTTCTTTTGCCTTAAACAACTCGCGCCTCGTTATAATTTTTCCTCTCCTGAGTCTGATTTTTGTATTTTTCATGAATTGCTCTTAAATTTTATCAACACCGCCATTAGAAGAAAGATGCCTTATGATCTGCTTATTTAGCTGGCTTTTCGCAGCGCCTGCGAAGCCGACAACCTCATAACTTTGCCATTACGCCATACAGCAATAGTTCGACCACTGCGCCTATGCTCTTCTACAACTTCGCGCACTGCCTCTTTAAGCGCTTTAAAGGCCTTTGCCTGTAATGCCTTTTTGGTCATTACCCTACCTCACTGCTTTTATCATTTTCTCGAACAATTCCTTATCAATGACTTCGGCCTTGTTCCAATACCAACCGTCCGGCTTTTATCGCTGCCGCACGGGGAGAAAAGGGTGATAGGCCTTGGGCAATAAGATCGGCATTTACAAAATTCTGGCATTTGGCGTAACCCGGCAGGAATTTCTTCGCAAAAGTCGTCTTACCAGCGCCATTAGGGCCTGCAATGATATAAACATTCTTACCCATACCTAGCAAGATTATACCGTAAACATAAGCCCCCTGCAAGACTTACCTGCAGAGGGCTATCTCGAACCTTACGTAAATCGGTAAGGTTCGAGTCCTATTTGGCTCCGCAATCCAGAGACCAAACGCATTTATACAAGCGCGAAGGTAAAATTCCCGATATATCTGCGGTTTATTAATAGGAATTTAAGGATAATCTTCGGTGAGCCGCCTTATAACATCAAAACTGATGAGAGGATCACCAAAAAGATGATAGAAGCGGCTAAACCGGTAATCCGCAGGCCTTCGCCCTTAGAAGAAGCTCTGAAATATGCAGAAGTTTTCAAAGAATTAACTATAGTCTCAAAGACGCAAGTGGCTATGCGTTTTGGCGTTTCCCGAGCACGCGTCTGCCAGATGCTTAACCTTCTGGAATTAGATGATAACATCAAAAACTACCTATTGTCAATCAAAGATGCAAAAGAACATAACTACTTTACTGAAAGAAAAATAAGGCCTATAGCAATGATAAAAGATAAAGAGGAACAAATTCGTAAATTTAGAGAACTATTTTCGGATATGCAAATTGAGATATTGCAAAAGGCCAATTAATTTATTCTGTTATAATTTCTTTTGCCTTGCTTAAGAGCTCGCCTGCAAGTTTAAGCAGCTTTTCGCAGCCTTGTTCTGACCACCTATTATAATAATCCGCGTCCTCTCGTAAATTCTTTGCCTCTTGCAGCCCATCCAATAAATGAACTGGCAGTTGCTTTGTTTCAACATATAAGGTTTTAATAGCGGCGATAAGGCAATAGTGGCTATGTTCGCGCAGGTTTTTCTTGTAAAGCAATGCCCGGGCGCAGTGAAACATCGCATAATAAATCTGTATGGTTGCCCATTTATAATCGCCTTCTTTAAAAGTTTTCTTGGCCCTTTCCAGATCAGAGGCAGCAGTTTCAATTTCCTTAGGAGCCAATGAAACGCCCCTTGAAAATGGTTTTATCTTGCCTCTTTTAAGGCAATCGTCGTATTCTAAACTCACTCCTTCTCCTCCCAAAGCGTTATGCCCCGGTTTACTTCTTCTAAAAACACCTTCTCTTTATCCTTAAAATCAGCCAGCTCACTCGGCGTTTTAACCACAGCTTGAATCTTACGCCTTATCTTTGTCCCTGACATAACTTCTTTTGCCGCATCGGCGTCTTTAGCCAATATGAATAAATCTATGTCGCTTGCAGGGTCATCTTCTCCGCGGCTTGCGCTTCCATAGAGAATAATCTTTTTTGACAGAGATTTAAGCCTTGCTAAAAGTGGCGTCAGGATTTGGATGTTTTTCATAACCTTGAATTGCTTGACAAGAGGATCGTCATAGATTACAGAATACATTAAAAATTTACCGTTCTTTGTTTTTAAGACTATT
>JAHFGN010000033.1 GCA_023247415.1 Candidatus Omnitrophota bacterium | reverse complement strand
GCTCATCGTATTCCTGTCGTTCCAGAAATATTTTATAAGAGGCATTGCCCTGACGGGCTTGCGAGGATAGATGAATATTAGAGAAACCAGAAACCAGAAACCAGTAACCAGAAACGCTATTTTTTTTCTGGTTTCTGTACTCTGGTTTCTGGTTACTATATCTCACGCCGCGGGAGAGCGGCCGCAAAGCCAGCTCGTTTATCTAAAGGCGGTGAGCGCTGTCGCGTCCAGCTTCGAGGAGACGCCTGACTGGGCGCCGAAGCCGGATCCGATGGCCCCCGTAGACGGCAATCTCCAGACCCGATGGGCTCCTAAGTCCAGCTCAGACAACGAATGGATATATTTTGATCTTGGCAGGGAGAAGGTCATCTCGAAGATAACCATTAACTGGGAGGACGCCTACGCCGTAAAATACGAGATACTTGCCTCCAGCGACAGCAAGTCATGGAATAGGGTTATATTAAAAGATGAGGGCAGGGGCGGCGTCGAGAATCTGGAATTTGAGCCTGTGAAGGCGAGGTTCGTCAAGATAGCGGCCTTAAGGAGGGTGAATCCTGAATGGGGGTTCTCTATGTGGGAGTTTGAGATATACGGGCCGAAAGGGTCCAACCCTCAGGATAAGACCCTTGAGGAGACGTTTCCGAAACGGCAGGAATCTTTCAGGGCCGCCAGGATAGCCTCCTGCGTGAATATAGCGCCGGGCGAGATCGTCCGATCTCCCGGGGAAATATCCAGGGGGGAGTTCCACAAAGGAATCAACTATACATCATGGAATCGCAGCGAGCTGGGCAGCCAGATCTCGGATTCGAGTCTCGTCTATCTGTCGGAGCTCGGCGCAAAACACGCGGCGATTATGGCAGTATGGTACCAGCCGAACGCGAAGGCCAGGTTTATCGGCCCAACCGATAAAAGGAGTGTGAGCGATGAGTGCCTGGCGCACGCCATCAACGCGTCCCACAGATTGGGCATGAAGGTTATGCTGAAACCGCATGTTGACCTTGAGGATGGAGATTACAGGACAAATATAGTCCCCAGCGAGGAGTGGTTCGACAGCTATAAAAAATTTATACTTCATTACGCGGAAATGGCCGCGAAATACAATGTTGAGATTTTCTCAGTCGGGACAGAGCTCTCAAACACCACGACTGCCAGATGGCGCAAGAGGTGGCTTGAGATATTGGCTGAGGTTCGCAAGATTTATAAGGGGCCTATAATCTACGGCGCGAACTGGGATGAGTATGAGACCGTATCTTTCTGGAGCGAAGTCGACTATATAGGTATAGACGCCTATTTCCCCCTTACGCGCAAGAAAGACCCGACGAAAGACGAACTCATCGCGGCGTGGAAGGCGATCGCCGATAAGTTAGAGGCGTGGCTTAAGGCCGGGGGGCTGGCGGCAAAAGGCATTATATTTACAGAGATCGGCTATGACGCTGTAGACGGCTCCAACATCGAACCTTGGCGCGTCCTTTCCACAATAGCCAATCAGAAGGAGGACCAGAAGGAACAGGCCGACTGTCTCGATTCGCTCATGATTGTCCTGTCGAAGAGGCCGTGGTTTAAGGGGTTTTATTGGTGGAATTACTTCCCAAGGCCTGATCTTGGGCCGCTGGGATATACGTTGAGGGGAAAAGAGGGCGAAAAGATCCTCGTCGAATGGTTTAAGAAAAAATAGTTTGCTTCAGGCATCGGGACACCCTGCTATCAACAGCTAAAGTAGGTCAGACTTAAGTCTGACCTACAGCAGGAAAAAGTAACCTGTCAGCTATTTAACTCATTTAACTCGGGAGAAGCGGAGGTATAGCATGAAAAAGATAATTATAGGTATGTGTTTAATAATCGTGTTCGCGCTTCTGACCTTGCCGGCTATGGCAGCGGAGAAGGTCCTGTACAGTTTTGAAAAAGGCCTGGAGGGGTGGGAGATCCCGGAATGGGCCCTTGAGAAACAGGATTATGTGGGGCGTGTGGTAGAGAGGTCCGGCGATGCCGCAAAAGACGGAAAAGGAAGCCTAAGGATAGACGGAGATTTTCCGGGAAAGCTCTGGACGGCCGCTATAGTAGAAGTAGCGGAGTCGTTCGATCTCACGGATTATGGGAGCATATCCTGCGATGTATATCTGCCCAAAGACGCGCCGGCAGGCCTGAAGGCGGAGATCATATTGACAGTCGGCGAAAACTGGAAATGGGTTGAGATGGCGCGGGCGGTCCCGCTGGTTCCGGGAGAGTGGACGACACTCACCGCCGGCCTATTGCCCGGCTCAATGAGCTGGCGCCGGACCATCGTCGATGAAAATTTCAGAAAGGACATACGCAAGATAGATATAAGGATCGAATCGGACAAGAAACCCGTGTATAAGGGCGCGGTGTATATAGACAATGTACGTGTAGGCAGTAAATAGGCTAAATGGGGGTAACAGATCAGTGTTTGAAGAAACTCCGGCCGTCATTGCGAGGAGCCTTTGCATTTATCGTCGGGCGACGAAGCAATCTTGTTTTTAGATTGCTTCGCCACTTCGTGGCTCGCAATGACGAGTTTCGTCGAGCTTCTTATAACACTGGACTGTTACAAATGGGGACACATTTAAGAGGGAGGCGAAGTGAACTCTAAGGGCATATCCGGTTATATAATCATCGTTTTGTTGTGTCTTGCAGGCGCAGGCTGCGGCAAGAAGGTCGAAAAAGCCCGTCCTGTGGAGAAGAAGGTTGAAGAGGCCTCTCAGGGGCTTCAGCAGGCTCCTCGGGTTTCGCCTCCTGCGCAGGTTTCGGGTCCCGCGCCGGGCCGTAAGGTAACGCTCTACAGTTTCGAGGGAAGCGCGCAGTATTGGGATATACCGGAGTGGGCCAGGGAGAAACAGGATTATACGGCAAAATCTCTCGAGGTATCCAAAGACTGCGCCTCGGACGGATCGTCGAGCCTTAAGTTGACAGCCGATTTTCCGGGCAGGGTCTGGACCGCGGCCTTGATAGAGCTGGAAGAGTATCTTGACTGGACGCCGTATAAGAGCGTCAGCTGCGACATATTTATTCCAAAAGACACCCCTGAAGGTTTGAAGGCCAAGATCATACTTACCGTCGGCGAAGACTGGAAGTTTACAGAGATGACGAGCGCTATATTCCTGGTGCCGGGCAGCTGGACCACCGTCGGAGCCAGCCTCGAGCCGGATACAAGCGACTGGAGAATGACGACGGTAGATGACAATTTCAGAAAGGACGTCCGCAAGATCGCTATCAGGATAGAATCCAACAAGGGCCCGACCTATGCGGGGCCTATTTATGTAGACAATTTCAGAGCGGAGGAACGATGAGAGTGTCAAACCTCAAGCGTCAAGCCTCAAGAATAACGCTTATCCTTATTGGGCTATTTTTATGTTTTACACGCGATAACGCGTGTGCCCAGTCGCATCCTGAATTTCAGAAAGGCATCTGTTACGCGACATGGGATAAGACCAGATATTCCTCGGCTGAATCGGACATCTCCATAAAAAGCTTTGCCGAGGCCGGGGGAGAATGGATCGCGATAGTCTCGACCGTATACCAGGATAAGGCCTATACGACCAAGATATTCTCGACGGCCAAGACGCCGAGCGACTCGAGTGTCATACACGCCATTCAATATGCCCACAGCCTCGGATTGAAGGTAATGCTGAAGCCGCACCTTGATCTGCAAAACACAGAAGGCGGAGGATGGAGGGGGGAGATATCCTATTCGACGGAGGCCGGATGGGAGGAGTGGTTCGCGAGCTATGCGGAGACGATACTCCATTACGCGAAGATGGCGCAGGAAAACGGCGTGGAGATTTTTTGCATTGGGACAGAGTTGACCAGCGTCGCCACGACGAAAGAAAAATTGTGGCGCGAGAAGATAATAGCGCCGGCGCGCGAAGTGTATAAAGGCGCGTTGACCTATGCGGCGAACTGGAACGAGGAATACAGGTATATCAAATTCTGGGATGCCCTGGACTACGTTGGAATTGACGCCTATTTTCCGCTGTCTGATAACGATAAACCCAATCTCGACGAGATAAAATTGGGCTGGGTCAAATGGGTTCAGGACCTGGATGAATTTCTGGCCAAGGTAAAAAAACCCGTCATATTTCCTGAAGTGGGGTACTGCAGCGCGGACGGCGCCGCAAGGACCCCGTGGGAAGAGCTGGTGACGAATAAGGTCAATCTCCAGCTGCAGGCGGACTGTTACGAAGCGCTCTTTGGCGTATTCTGGGAAAAGAAATGGTTCTACGGTGTGTATTGGTGGAGGTGGGGCACGGATACAAGATTCGGAGGCCCCTCCAACAAGGCATTCACGCCCCAGAATAAGCCGGCCGCGGAAGTTATCAAGAAATGGTACAAACTCCCCTCCCCCCGTTGATGATGAAGCGATTTTCCATTTTTATTTTTTTCTTTTTACTGGTTACTGGTTACTGGTTACTGGTTACTGTCTCACACGCCGAAGACGTTGTCCTGTATGATTTCGAGAAGGACCCGCAAGGGTGGAACATACCCGATTGGGCCCTGGCCAAAAAAGACTATGTCGGAGAAGAGATCGGCATCTCGGAGTTTTACGCCTCCCGCAACAGGTATTCGCTGGAACTGCGGACCAATTTTCCAGTCGGGCGGGAGTGGAGGGGCGCCTATGTCGAGTGCCCTGTGGATATTCAGGACTGGTTTGAGTACAACTGGCTCGAGGCGGATCTGCTCCTTCCAAAGGAGGCCCCTAAAGGGCTGCGGGCCAAGCTCATTCTCACCGTCGGAGAAGAGTGGAAATGGACTGAGATGAACAGGGCGGTAAAGTTAGAGCCGGGAGAATGGACTGTGATTAAGGTGGACCTGCGCCAGGGCAGCCAGAATTGGAGGTCCTTCATAACGGATGATTTCAGGCGGGATGTGAAGAAGATCGGCATCAGGGTAGAGACGAACGGCGGTGTAGTTTATAAGGGGCCGGTATATATCGACAATGTTAAGCTGTCTAAAGAGTAAGTTCAAAATTCAAAGCGCAAAGTGTAAAGTTGAGTAACAGATCAGTGTTTGAAGAAACTCCTGTCGTCATTGCGAGGAGCCTTTGCATTTACCGCCGGGCGACGAAGCAATCTCGTTTTTAGATTGCTTCGCCACTTCGTGGCTCGCAATGACGGGTCTCGTCGATCTTCTTATAACACTGGACTGTTACAAAATTAAACTTTACACTAACAAGAAATTTGCACGAATGAAGTACGGATATTTTGACGCGCAAAATCGCGAATATGTGATAACGAGGCCGGATACGCCGACGCCGTGGATAAATTATCTGGGTTCAGACGAATATTGCGCCCTCATCTCCAACACGGCCGGCGGCTACAGTTTCCACAAAGATCCCAAGGAACAACGCATATTGAGGTTCAGGTATAATAATATTCCTCCGGACCGGCCAGGCAGATACATCTATATAAGGGATAACAAGACAGAGGATTACTGGTCAGCGACGTGGCAGCCGGTTTTGAAAAATCAAAAATCAAAAATAAAAAATCAAAAATTTGGGTATGAATGCAGGCATGGGATGGGGTATACCCTGATCAAAAGTGAATACGCCGGCATAGCGGCGGATACCTTATATTTCGTTCCCCTGGGTGAGAATTTGGAAGTGTGGCGTTTAAACATAAAGAACCTATCCGGCTCGACGAGAGATATTTCGCTCTTTACATACGCGGAATTCTGCATGTGGCAGGCTGTGATGGACATGACTGATTTCCAGTATACATTGAATATCGCCAGGACCCGCCGCGAGGGCAGCGTCATATATCATCTCACAGGCTGCACGCCGAAGATAGGCGATAACAGGTTCGCGTATCTGGCCTCGAGCGAGGATGCCTGCGGCTGGGACGGAGACAGGGAGGCCTTTATCGGGCCGTATCGCTCTGAGTCCGATCCGATCGCCGTTGAGCGGGGCCAGTCCTTCAACTCCGACGCCAAAGGCGGAAACCCGATAGGTTCTCTTTGGAACAGGATCAGGCTGAAGAAGGGCGAGTCCAGGACCATAATATTTATCCTTGGCGTCGGATATGACATGAAAGAAACGGAGCGTTTCATAAAGAAGTATAGACACGCGGACAGTGTGGCTGAGGAATTCGGTAAACTGAAGTCATATTGGAGCGCGTACTTCACAAATTTTGCCGTCTCGACTCCAGATAAAGAAGTTGATCTTATGGCGAACACCTGGCACCAGTATCAGTGCAGGACCACATTTAACTGGTCCCGCTCGGCAAGCTACTACGAATCGGGGATAGGCCGCGGCATGGGTTTCAGGGATTCCAATCAGGATACGCTCGGGGTCGTTCACGCGATACCGGATAGGGTGAAGACGAGGATCATGGAACTGATGGCGAACCAGTTTGAGAACGGCTCGAGCTACCACCAGTTCTTTCCACTTACGAAGAAGGGCGAAAAGGGCGGTTATTCCGACGATCCGCTGTGGCTCATAGTCTCGTGTTCAGGCTACATAAAAGAGACCGGCGATGTTGGGTTCTTAGATGAGATTGTCCCTTTTGCCGATTCAGGTTCCGGCACGATCTATGAACATCTAAAAAAGGCTGTGGACTATGTCTATTCGAGGGTCGGGCCCAGGGAGCTTCCGCTCATGGGATTTGCCGATTGGAACGATTGCCTTAACCTTGGAGGCAAAAATGACAAGGCGGAGACCGTGTGGGTCGGCCAATTCCTTGTCTACGCGGCCAGGGAGCTGGTGAGACTGGCGGAATTGAAGCGGGACAGGGAAGGCGTGATCAGATATAAAGAAATAGCCGACAGCATGCGCCGCATAATAAACGATGCGGCGTGGGACGGCGACTGGTATATAAGGGCGTTCGACGATTTCGGCTCGCCTGTCGGCTCCTCCAAAAATAAGGAGGGTAAGATCGATCTGATAACGCAGGCCTGGGCTGTCATGGCAGGCGTCTCCGACGAGAAGAGATCCTTCCGCTGTATGGATATGGTGAAAAAATATCTCGACTCCGAACACGGCGTGATGCTCTGCGCCCCGCCATACACCGAGTACGATCCTAAGATAGGCGCAGTAGGGACGTTCGCCCCGGGCCTGAAAGAGAACGGCGGCGTATTCTGCCACGCGAATCCATGGGCGATGATCGCCGAGACCATTCTTGGAAGAGGAGAGACGGCGTTCGACTATTACAAGAAGATAGCGCCTGTTACGCGCAACAAGGTCCCTGACATCCACAAGACCGAGCCGTATGTGTACGCCCAGTATATCGCGGGGAGCGCCCATCCGGAATTCGGCCGGGCGCGCAATTCGTGGCTTACCGGAAGCGCGGCCTGGAATTTCGTCGCGATATCAAATTATATATTAGGCGTGAGGGCGGACTATCACGGGCTTGTAGTGGATCCGTGCATACCATCGAGCTGGAAGGGTTTTAGGGTGACGCGAAAATTCCGAGGCGCTGTATACGAGATAGAGGTATCGAATCCCGGCAGGGTGAATAAGGGTGTTAAGCATATAGAAGTTGACGGAAAAAAGATAGGAGGGCATCTCATCCCCGTCTTCAACGACAACAAAACCCACAGAGTCAAAGTCCTAATGGGCAAAACTAGAGACGCTTTCCAACGCAATCGGGAAAGTGTCCCCACCTCCGCTTGGAAAGTGTCTCCTAAGAGGTGAATTTAAAGAAAGGAGAAACGAAGGAGTTGTATGGAACAAAGACCATTTATATCCATAATAAACCCGATTCGAAACGTTGAGAGGACGATAGAGAAGAACCTCCAGACACTGGTCGATCTGGATTACCCTAAGGACAGGATGGAGATAATCCTGGCTGACGGAGGTTCCACCGACAGGACAGTCCCTATCATAAACCAGTGGCAGAAGAAGTATCCCTTTATAAGGCTGGTCGTCATACCGGATTCGAAGTCTCCGGGCCACGCCAGAAACGGGGCCCTCAAGGTCGCGGAAGGCGATTATATACTATTTACCGATGGGGATTGCGCGCCGCGCAGGGATTGGGCGAATAAGATATTGGAACCATTCCTTCGCGATGGCGCTATCGGCATGGTCGGAGGCGAGATACTTACCCTCCGCACCGATCCGGATAACATTGTGGAGTCATACTGCGAGCAAACTCGCTTTCTGATGGTTGCCGGAAGGTGCCTCATGCAAGAGGCGGGCTATTATCCTGATATTAAAAAAGACCTGCCGTCCGAGGTGAACGGGAATATCCACAGCCCGTTCTTCGCGACCGCGAACGCGGCCGTTTCGAAGAAGGCGGCGGACGCGATAGAAAGAGAGTTTTGGCATGAGATAACAAGCGAGGACGTGGATTTTTCGCTCAGGATATTGAAGGCCGGGTTCAAACTGTACTATCAGCCATCCGCGATCGTTGAGCATATGCACCGCGTGACGCTGGCGGCCTACTGCAAGCAGTTATGGGGATACGGATTCGGCCATCCGCTGGCAGTCCAAAAACACTCAAAAAGCGTCATCGAGATCCAATTCCAATATACGCCAAAGTATATAACATTCGTCATCCCGTCGCCAAAAAAAGGCATCATATATATAGGCGATTTCCATTTCATGCACCTCTTTGGCCTTGCCTTCCTCGCGAAGCTGCTATACGCCCTCGCCGCAAGACATTGCAGCGCGTGTCTCTACCCGTCGGGCGCGCTTTTCCTGTTCTTCCTTGTCAAATATTTCGCCCCGATGCTTAAGTTGAATCCAAAGTCAAAGTTCTTAAGCTGGTGCAGGATAAGATATGTATCCAACTGGGCTCTTATGAGAGGCGGTTTCAAGGGCGCCAGGACATTTGGCGTAATATATCTCGAATCCAGCTGGTAACGAGGGACGCAATTTATGAGGAACATATTGTTTAAAGAACGCTTGAGTGAGAAGGACAGGAGAAACCTCGATATATTAGAGGCGATCAGGAAAGCCGGCAGGATCTCAAGGTCGGATATCTCCAAGATTACAGGATTCAACATAGTCACTGTCTCCAACTATTTGAATGAGTATCTGAAGAAGGGCCTGGTATTAGAGAGCGGCCTGGATGTCTCCACCGGTGGAAGAAAACCGGAGCTTGTGGAGTTCAACCCGAAGTTCGGATATGTCATAGGCATAGACTTCGGGCCTGTCCACATAACAGAAGAGGCCTGCATGGACGCCGTCCTCATAGATGTCGCGGCGAAGATAGCGGCCAAGGCCAGGATCCGCAAGCTCGAGGAGGATTTTGACAGGATGGCCGAGAAGGTAGCCGCCCTCATCACGGAGGTCATAAAAAAATCCGGCGTAGACAAGAGCAAAATCTATAATATAGGAATAGGCATCGGCGGCGTCATGGACCGCTATAAGGGGACAGTGAGGATTCCGACGGAGACCGGCGCCGTCGTGAATTATACCGCGATACAGGATCTCATACAGCGCGAATTCGGCATATCATCCGTAGTGGAGAATGACGCCAACGCGGCCGCCCTGGGTGAGAGATGGGCAGGCCTGGGCTTTGAGGCAGGCATAGAGAATATGCTGTATATAGCGAGTGATTCCGGAGCGGGGTTGATCATAAAAGGCGAGCTCTATTCAGGCTCTTCAAATACGGCGGGCGAGCTCAATATGAATCCTCCCATAAGCGGCGAGACAGGAAGGTGCTGGACTACTTATGAATACGGCTGCTGCATGAGATCAAGGGGCATAGACCTGGGAATAGGGAGCCGCGCCCGCGGTTATTTCACCCAGCACAAAGACGCTAAATCCAGGATACTGGATCTTGTGAAAGGAAATATAGAAAAGATATCGCTTGGCGCGGTTATTGAGGCTTCAAAGGCGGGGGATAAGACAGCGATAGGGCTGCTGGAAGATGCGGGCGATTATCTCGGGACGAAAGTCGCCTATCTCATAAACGTCTTCAACCCCGACATAGTGGTAATAGGCAGGGGCATAGAACGGACAGGCGAAGTTCTTCTTAATGCCATGAGGCGTTCCATAGACAGGTGGGCGTTCAAAGAGGCGCAGAAGGTTGTTAAGGTTGTGCCGACCTCTCTCGGCGAGGATTCTATCGCGCTTGGCGCGGCGGCGCTCGCGATGCAGACGGTGTTTGTGGACATGTTTTAGGCGAGTCTTAAGGAACACATAAGTAACCAGTAACCAGTAACCAGAAACCAGATTGGAAAGAGATGATTAAGAAGATGAAGATAGTCGCAATACTTTCTGTGATTGCGGCGTTACTCGCTGGCTGCGGTTCTAAGGGCACTTCAGGAAAGGCGGCTCCGGCCGAGAAACAGCTCGTGATGTGGCTGGTAGGCTCAGAGGCCCAGGCCCTGACCATAAACGAGATAGCAGCTTCCTTTTATAAAAGGACGAATGTCAAGGTAATGTGTGAGGCGATATCATGGGGCGAGGCCCACTCTAAATATCTGACATCTATCGCCGGGGGCGTTGCCCCTGACATAGGCACGATGGGTCTCACGTGGGGCGCCGAGTTCGGCAACTTCGGCGCAATGGTAAACTTGAACGACGTCTATCCGGAAGACATCAAAAAGATAAAGGCCAATGTCTTTGGCGGCATGTGGGATTCAATTGAATATAGAGGCGAGGTCTTCGGCATACCTTTCGACATGACAGAATATGTCCTGTATTACAGAAACGATATCATCGCAGCGCCTCCGGCTACGTGGGATGAGTTGACAACCATCCTCGGCGAGCTGGACAAAAAAGGAGAAGGCATGATCTTCGACTGGGGTTCCTTGAGCTGGATCGGATTCTCGCCGTTTCTCTGGCAGGCAGGCGGTGATTTTTACGACAGGGGCTATGCGAGATCCGCCATCGACAGCCCTGAAGCGGCCAAGGCGATGAAATTCTTCGCCGAACTCTATACAAAATACAAAGTCCCGAAGACAAAAATTCCTCTCGAACAGGGCATGCGCACAGGAGATTTTCCGATCGCGATATCGGGCAACTGGAAGATAGACGGTCTGCGCTTAAGCGCCCCCGAGATAGCCGGTAAGTGGTCCATAGCCCTTCTGCCAAAAGGCCCCAGCGGCAGGCGGACAGCGTTCATAGGCGGAAGGATGGTCGGCGTATTCTCTCAATCAAAGCTGAAAGAGGAGGCGTGGGAGTTCATAAAATTCTTATTCGAGCCGTCCACCCAAGAAAAACTTTATAAAGGCGCGCTCCTCATGCAGGACACATACCTGCCGCCCAACATTAAGGCATGGGACAATCTGGATATGGATACGACATTCAAACTGGTCCTGATCGAACAGGCAAGAGACGCCAAAGGGCCGCCGCCTGTGCCAAATTGGGACTCGAGCGCGAAATTTATCGATGAGGCCATACAGAAGGTCGTGCTTCAGGGCGCTGACCCGAAGAAGGAACTGGAGAAGGCCAGGGCGCGTATGGAAGAGTTGTTAAAAAGGTAATAGATTAGCCAAAAGAAGTGCTTCCGTCGTAGGGGACATTTAAATGTCCCCTACGACATCGTCGGGATACTTCTCTACGCTAATCTGTTACTAAAAAGATAACGGTTAGGAATGAAAAAGTTATATTCTTTCGCGTTGACTTTAACTGCCGGGTAGGGTAATATTGAATTAAGGAAGTGAAATTATGAGAAAGAAGCCGCTGGCATGTATCCTGATAATCGTCGGTATATTTTTATCCGGCAGGCTGGAGGCAGCGAGCACATCGCAGATAGCGACGATGGGCGCGACTGTAAACAATATTTTCTCGCTGGAGTTTTATAAAGACGCGAACGTCCTCCATGGCGAAGAGGGCGTTACATTCACAAATATAGATCTGACGAAGACGTTTATCTATCCAGACGGCAGGAGTTCAGGCGACGGAAAGTCGGATACAGGCGTTGTCTGCAAATCGAATATGAATACCACATGGTATCTGAAGATGAACGCATCCACGGCCTCAAATTTCAATCTTGTGAATTTCAAATACTACATAGGCCAGCCCTGGAACAGGAACACGGGGGTCCAGGCAGATGGGCAATTGGCGAGGTCTCCGGCATGGTACTCTATACCCACTAACACAACCACAGCCTACACGTGTGGAACAGGCGATAGGAACAATACCCCATTCGGGACATTGACGACTTTGAGTTTTGTCATAGATTCTACAGCAGGTCTTGTTGTTGGCGGCGCATACGACATAAATATCTCCTATACATTATCCGCAACACCATAAATCCTCTGTTGATCTTAACAGCAAAAGGGCTGACCAAAAGGGCTGACCAAAAGGGCTGACAGTAGTCTTTAAATTGTGCAGCCGTCCATTAAAATTAAGATTTAAAAAAGTTAGATTTAGTGTATTGACAATCACGGATACTGTGATAACTTTATATGGTTAACTGAAAAAGCACAAGCAGATTGTTAAGCCTTTAGATTTTTTGAAACGAGGGGGAAGACTATGAGAAGGATATTCGCGATCGGCATCATTACGGGATTGATATGCCATGCCCAGGCAGTATTAGCGGCTCCAACAGATGTTAACAGACAGCAAACAGCCCGAGCGACTGTGTCAGGCGCGGAAATACTGGCAGTCCGGTTCGCTGACGCTGCTGAGGTAGGTATTCCGGAAGGCGGCGATATAATATGGACCAACATCGATCCTGCGGCAGGAAATCTGATCAGGCCAACTAATCATGTGAATGGAAAGCTCGATACCGGCATTGTTGTAACGCATAACAGCGCTTCGGTCAGCTGGAATGTAAAGATGCGTCTTAGCGGGACTTTGGTTATAGCTGGGGAATCCAAGGTGAAATACGATTTACCTCAACCGATAAACAAGAATACGAACACTGCGACAAATGGTACAACTGTCCCCGCGAACCCTCCTGCGGCTGGGGTGGATTGGCCCAAATGTCCGGCAACACTTTCTACGATATATCCATCGAACAACGACACGATCAATACGCCATTTGGCACATTGGTTGCGATGGACGTTGCCTTGGATCCTACGAGTCTGGTGGCTGGACAGACATACACAGCGAACATCTTATTTACCGCAACTGTAAATCCATAATTGCGGAACAATTGTGGCGATTAGAATAAAAAATTAAGATTTAAAAAAGTTAGATTTATGCTATTGACTATCCGAAATACTATGATATAGTTATATGGTTTAGCAAAGAAACATGTATAGATCATTAAATCGTTAAATTTCTATTAGAAAGGGGGTGAAAAAAATGAAAAGGATATGCGTGATTGCGCTGATAATATTGGTGACAGCCCAGGTCCAGCTAGCTTTCGCGGCCCCGGCAGACGTGAATAAACAACAGACAGCCCGAGTGACTGTCGGAAGCGGCGATATACTGAGCATGGAGTTTGCTGCTGCGGGCGATGGCGTTGGAATTCCAAATGGCGGAGATATCACATGGACCAACGTCGATCCAGCCGCGGGAAACTTGATCAGGCCATCTAACCATGTGAATGGAAAGCTTGATACCGGAGTGGTTGTGAAGCATAATAGTTCTTCAACCAACTGGTATCTAAAAGCGAACATCTCTGGCGGCCTGGTTATAGGGGGCGTATCAAGAGTCAAGTACTATTTGCCCAAGCCGGTCAACAAGAATACCGGCACGGATACAAATGGTACAACTGTCCCTGCAAGCCCTCCCGGGGCAGGCGTGGATTGGCCGACGATTCCGACGACAGCTACTACGTTATATACATCGAACAACGACACGATCAATACGCCGTTTGGCACTTTGGCTTCGTTCGACGTTGCCTTGGATCCTACGAGCCTGGTGGCTGGGCAGACATATACATCGACCATCACACTCACTGCTACTGTAACGCCGTAATCTCTATTAGCGGTTGGTTGCAAGTGCAGCGCGTTGATGTAAAAGGTGTTGGTCTATGCGTAAAAGTATCTTCGAACTACCTATGAAGGCATTGGTGGTAGTGTTTAACATTGCTATGTCCTTAGCCTTTATGCCATTGCAGGCATATGCGGCCGTAACGGCGTCGCAGCAAGCGCGCGCCACTGCCAGCAGCAACTTTATGGCGGAGTTCTACCAGCCTGATGGCGCGCATATAGTATATTCGACTAACGTGCCGTTTACGAACGTTGATCCTACGCAGAGCTTCATACTTCCCGACGGCAGGGCAGTCAATGACGGCAAATCTGATGTTGGCATATACTGCAAGAGCAACCTCAACTTGACATGGTATCTCAAGATAGGTGTTACAGGCGGAAACCTGCCTGATAATAAGTTAAAATATTACCTGAGCCAACCCACTGTCTGGGATGGCTCGGCAAGCATAACTACAAACGGCGCTATAACGCCGGACCCGCCTGACTGGACCGTGATACCGAAAGGGATGAGCACAACTATCTATCAGTCAGGCTCGAATGATACGGTAAACACGCCCTTTGGGACGCTCGCCACCATAAATTTTCAGCTTGATCCGGAGGGCATCCCCGGCGGGACATATATGGCTATAGTGACGTACACGGTAACCACTTCTCCGTAAGGATTGTGGATGGCAAGATGAAGGGTCTAAAACAATATCTAACGCCATTATTGATATGCGCGGCCGCCCTGGTCTTACTCTCCGGCTCAAGCAGAGCGGCGGAGAGCACCAAGGCGACTACTGTTGCCATCTCTCTCCAGAACATCTTTTCTATGGAGTTCTACACAGACCCGAATATCGTATATTCCACTGTCGTGCCTTTTACCAATATCGATCCTGAAAAATCTATGGTGCTTGCTGACGGCAGAAAAGATAACGACGGCAAATCAGATACCGCTGTAGTATGCCGCTCGAATGCCGGCATCGTATGGTATCTGAAGCTGCACCTGACGCCTGCAGCCCCCCTCACATCGGATAAGGTAAAATATTATATTGACCAGCCATACAACAGGAACACAGGCGGCAGGGCAGACGGCAGCCTTACCCAGACAGCCAACTGGTACTCCTTCAGTATTGCCCCCACCACAATATACACATCCGGAACCCAGGATATAAGCAATCTGCCGTTCGGCACCCTTATCACCTTCAACTTCGCCATAGCCCCATCCGGACTTGAGGCAGGCAAGTCATACTCTGCAGCCATAACCTATACCTTAACTACGACAGCATAGGTAAACCCGGCGGGTTAAGAATTTGACTTTTTATTTAGCTTATGGTATACTTGTTATGCGATTTTGTCTGAAAAATGAAAAAAGTTATATATATAATTAGCGTATATATCCTTATCTCAGGCGCCGGAGATAGCCAATACGGGTGGGCTGGGGAGAAGGTTGACGCTGATATGTATGCCTCTGTGATAGTGAACCCTGTATTTGGCCTGTCCCTGGACAATGCCGATATAGGATTTGGCTATACGGACCCAGGCACAAGCACAGAGCTTAAAAAGGATACGTATTATAATTCAGTAACGTGCAACGTAAATAAGGGAGAAACCTGGTACCTGAAGATCTCTATTATAGGCAGCGAGGTATCGGGCCCGTCCCAGATACCTGTAGAGAGCTTCAAGTGGAAGATATTCCGCTCCACGGGGGACGGGGCATATGATGACCAATGGCACCCTTTTACCAGCAAGCCGATGGCGGCGTATACGAGCGGCTCAAACGACAATACAGGCGGAGATGTAACAGTCCAGTTCAGATATAGACTGGACCTGCCAGGCGATGCCGCCGGCGGTTATTACAGCGTTAAGGTGATGTATACGGCGACGGACGTGCCATGAGATACTCAAGGCTCAAGGCTCAAGGCTCAAGGCTGCTGGTTGCTGGTTGCTTGTGCCTGTCGCTCTTAACAGCGCCCGGCATGGCCGATGCCGCCATCTCCATGTCGCTCGATAAGAACATGATCGACTTTAGGGCGATGGATCCGGGCGACACCAGAGAGGTTTCAGACCAGGGCAGTTATCACAACCAGATAACATGCTCTTCTACAAACTCAAGGACCTGGTATATCAAGGCGCACATGGTGAAACCGTTTACGTATCGCCAA
>JAHFGN010000032.1 GCA_023247415.1 Candidatus Omnitrophota bacterium | reverse complement strand
ATGGACATCGGACGGACGCTGCGTGTCTTGCAGACCTCAAAGAAGTCGTTTTCGAGGAATTGGTAGCCTTTCATGGGGTAGATTGCCCCCTCACCCTAGCCCTCTCCCCCTTCGGGGGAGAGGGGATCCAGCGTGACAGAACGTGACAAAACGTAACAAAATAACCAAGATTTTCAAGAATACCATAAAAACAAAGAACCCTATCTGCCGTCGATTTACCGACGGTAAATAGGGTTTTGAGATTGCTTCGGCCCGCTACGCGGACCTCGCAATGACTATATGGCGGGGACGACGGGGTTCGAACCCGCGATCTTCAGATCGACAATCTGACGCGTTAAACCAGCTACGCTACGTCCCCACAAAACTCCAACGCCTTATTGAATTTGCTGTATTTTTTATCAGAAAATAATTTCTTTTTGTCACTACATAAAAAATCGTAAAGTTTTATAGAATCCTTCTTGGAATAACTCAAATCGAATCCGATATTTTTATCAACTAATGAACCTCTGCCCATTTTGGCTAGTTGCATTAACTTAGCAGAAAGTTTTTTAAGAAACGACTTGTCACCGCAAATAAAATGCGTCTGAATCAGTCGGGGCCTTGTTATCCTATTTTTCTTATTATACGTTCCATACCAGACACACCCATCTCCTTCAAAATATCCTCTGACAAAATGCTTAAATAAAGTATTTGATATTTTAGGCATCATTAAATTCTTGCTCTTATTTGGTGTAAAGCCCATTTTTTCTAAATCGGTGAATAAATCTTTGCTTCCTATCTGGATTACATAACAATGATTCCAATTTTTAACATTATGCTTCTTTGTTGAAACTTCTTTTGAAAATTTCATTTTTTAATAAGCCCCATCTTGCTTTTGCGAGTCATTTTCTTTATCCCTGCTTCTCGTTTCCTCGCTGAAGATTCATTATTAAAGATTTCGGTATGAATTATTTGAACAGGTTTTCTGCTTCGTGTGTACTTAGATGCCTTTCCTTTGTTATGCATTTCAAGCCGCTTCTCTAAATCCGTCGTGATACCGGTATATAAAGAACCATCGCGACACTCAATTATATACAAAGTCCATTGATTCACCAAGGAATATTTCGTTGCTACTATATGGCTGTGCCATATACCCTGTACCATTTCTCATTTCACTCGTCAGGTACAGGGCGAAGCCCGAGCGTTTGCCCTGTACCACCTGAAGGCAAACGCGAGTGGTACATGGTGGGCAAGACAGGATTTGAACCTGTAACCTATCGGATGTAAACCGAGTGCTCCGCCAGTTGAGCTACTTGCCCCACTAAGCCCCTTTAGACGCTCTTTACAACACCGAGAAGCATCAGGGTAAAGGCCATAACAAGAAGCGCTACGGTCTCCGTCATGCCCAGGACGACGAGGTAATTGCCGAAGCCCTTCCCCGTTTCGCCCATGGCGTCGCAGGCACAGGCGGCGCATCTGCCCTGCCATAATGCCGACAGGCCGATGGCAGTCCCAGCGAACGCGCCTATGCTCCACAGGAATACCCCCTTGTTCGCGATCTCCATCAGCTGCCTCATCACTATCATCCCGTATACGGTCTGCGTAAGAGGTGCGGCGACAAAGACGATGAGCATGAAAGACGCCGGTTTATTCTGCGAGAAGTTCTTCTTCCATGCGCCGATAGCGCTCATGCCTGCAACGCCGGCCCCCCAACCCGAGCCAATCGCCGCGAGGGCCAAGACCAGGATGGCCCCCAGGTCCTTAAACTGCGGTAATATCGATGTGTCCATTTTTACCTCCTGTAAATGTTTATTGTTTTAATAAGATTGCTTCGTCGGCCTACGGCCTCCTCGCAATGACGGTTCCGTACAAACTCTATTTCAACGGTTTATAATTTATGCCGCTCCATGAAATATTCGCGTGGCCGGAGAACTCGAGGACGTTCAGCCTTACGCCATGCACGAGGACCGATACCGGGCCCAGGAGCATGCCGAGGGTATGCCCCACAAGGACAATCAGCGCGCTTCCGGCGATCGCGAAAAGGTTTGACGCGCCGAGGAGCCCGGCCATAGCGTTGAACGCGTCGGCTATGGCCACTCCCGCTAAGCCCACGGCAAAGAGGCGCACATAGGAGACGACATCCGTAAAACTGTTCATCAGACTAAGCGCCACCGTGCCCAGTCCGGATCCGACGCATTTTAAGATATTTCTCTGGGGGCTGGTGAACAAGACTACGAGCGCGATGCCGGTTATCATCAGCCACTTGACGAAGAGTGGAAAGGGATCCCCCAATATGAGCATGTTGGCTATAAAAAAGGCGGACCAAAGTACCATGATCCATCCGATATCCGCAAGTGCCGACAGGGACGGTAGTTTCAGCGTCGCGCGCCAGGCGTGGGCTATAGAAAGATGCGCGGCGCCTAAGAAGAAACAGAATCTCTGCAGACTCTTTTCGTTGGTAAGGGCCGGGATGAGCGGCTTATAACCGGTTTTCAGGACCCATTCCTGCCCGAAGAACGTCCCGGTGCAGGCCCCCCACGCAATCGCGCAGAATCCCAGGATATAAAATAGGGGCATGCTCGATGTATCCGCGCCCCTTTTCTTCATCTTCCGCTCTATCACAAAGGTAAGAATCGTATAGACAAGCCCGTAGCCGGCGTCGCCTATGAGCATCCCGAAGAACATGCTGAAAAATATCAGGAATGGCAGGCTTATGTCAAGCTCTTTATAACCAGGCAGTATCTCGAGAAATTTTAAAACGGGAGATATGAGAGCTACCCAGCGGGGATTCCTGATAAGCGTCGGAGGGACGTCATCCTCCGAAGGATCCGTTATGGAAAGACCCCACCTGTGGATTTTCGCGGAGCCTTGCAGCAGGGCGATCTTATCGAACGGGACGTAACCGGTTATATACGCTATCTCGCCCTCGAACCCCATGCCGGCGACCGCCTCCTGGAATTCAAGCTCTGATTCCATCTCCTTCTTGAATGAGGCGAGGCTGCCGCGATATCGTATCAATCCTTTAATCTCATCCCTGATGGCGGAGGTTGCGCGCAGGTCTTCTTTCATGCGTTCGCGCATCCTGCCTGGCCCGGCCTTCGGAAGGGCCAACTCCCTAAACGGCATATCGATCTTTTCGCGCGAGACACAGGCGCAAGAAGCGATGCCTCCGGCCCGGGATATCACTCTGGCGGCTATTCCTTCCGGCAGATTCTTTAATTCTCCTACGGGGATCTGGTAAAGGCGTATATATACGCCTTTTGCGGAAAGCGCTTCTATTTTTTCCGGATCGAAATCGCCCCAGTCGTCCCACTTTCCAAGCCCGATCTCGAGATTTCTTAAATAATCGTCAAGCTGCTCTATCCTCTTCGATGAGTCGATGATGCGCCTCACAAGGGTCATCCTATCGAGTGAATAGCTCTCCTCAAGCCGATGAACCTTTAGAGAAGGCGCGGTTGAATCCAGGATGGCGATGGCTTGCGAAATCAGCGCGATATTGTCGTTGAGCGCGTTTATGTCTTTGCCCTTAGGCGCCCTGGTGTGTTCTACATGAAGGATGCCGAGTGAGCGCAAACGGCCGATGGCTTCGCTTGAGTCCTTTGACTGCGTGATTATCGCCGCCTTCTTCATCGGGATTATCACGCGAAGGCCTCCTCAAACTGTTCTATCTTGCGCTTCGCTATCTTGCTGCGTCCGACAGCGTTCGCCATCTGGTCTCCGAGATATACTTTTATAATACGTATATTCTCCTCCGCCTCGGGGATCTTCACCTTCTCGAATAGATTGACCCTCTGCGTCGTAACGCGCAGCTCTCTTCTCAAGACAGTGATGCCTCTTTCCAAAACGCTCATCTCCTCGCGCAGGGATATGAGCGCCCTAAGCGACTCTATCGCGGCATCGAGCCAAAGAGGCGTAGTGAATAGATCATAATCCGGCTCTTCAAACTCGGCGCGCTCAAATAGTTCGAGATCGACTCCCGCGATGTTCTTTAAACCTACCAGGAGCCCTTTTGGCTTCAACCATCTTTTTAACTCTACGCCGGGATCTGTGAACACCCCTGCCCATCTCGCAATCTGGCGGGTCTTATCCTCCGCGGCGCGCCTTTGGGTTTCCAATACCGTTACCTGATGAAGGATCTCCATCTGCAGCTGCTGCTTTTTAAGCTGGAGGATGGGCAGATACCTTAAAAACCGCCTCAAGGCATCCCTCTGCCGCTTCAGTTCCCCTTTTGTAAGTTTTAACTTTGCCATCTTTTTCTGTTCTCTGTTTTCTGTTCTCTGTTTTCTGTTCTCTGTTTTCTGTTCTCTGTTTTCTGAACTTATGACTTACCCCAAAATCTCTCAATCATCGAGCGCTTGATGCCCGTCTCTTCCGGCGTGAAACATTCGCCCATTATCTCCCAGCCCCTGTCGAGCGCCTTCTCTAAGGGGATATTCGCTTCGAGCGACATCATCTCCCGCTCGAATAGGCCGCCGTATTTCAGGAGTTTATTATCCCACGAGCTCATCTGGAACCCCATTGAGCGTTTCTCGAGTGTCTCGCGGTAGCTGGCAAACAGCTGTATCATCGTGTCCATGATCGTTCTGTGGTCATCCCGGGTCTTGCCGTTTACCTGTTGTTTCAATCGGCTCAACGAACCGAATGGCTCTATTACGCCGCCTTTAAGATAGAACTGCCCCTCTGTTATATAGCCGGTATTGTCCGGCACAGGGTGGGTCACATCGTCACCCGGCATAGTAGTTGCCGCAAGCATCGTGATGGAGCCTGCCCCCTCGAAGTCTACCGCCTTTTCGTAACGGGAGGCGAGCTGGCTGTATAAGTCGCCCGGATAGCCCCGGTTTGAAGGGACCTGCTCCATGGTGATGGCTATCTCTTTTAAGGCGTCCGAGAAATTTGTCATATCTGTGAGGAGGACGAGCACCCTTTTTCCGGCGAGCGCGAAATTCTCCGCTACCGCCAGGCATATATCAGGGACAAGCAGGCACTCTACTGTGGGATCGGCCGCGGTATGGATGAAAAATATCGAGCGGCCGAGCGCGCCTTTGGCCTCAAGCGCGTCCCGAAAGAAGAGGTAATCGTCGTATTTCAGGCCCATCCCGCCCAGAATTATTATATCCACCTCCGCCTGTATCGCTATCCTCGCCATGAGTTCGTTGTAGGGCTCGCCCGCTATCGAGAATATCGGCAGTTTCTGCGAGACGACGAGCGAATTGAAGACGTCTATCATCGGTATGCCCGTGCGTATCATCTTGTTCGGGATTATCCTCTTAACCGGATTGACGGCGGGGGTCCCTATATCTATGAGGTTGTCGGCCAGATGCGGTCCTTTGTCCAGGGGGAAGCCGCTGCCGTTGAAGATGCGGCCCAGGAGGTCCTCGCCGCTTGCTATCCGCATGGAGTGCCCTAAAAAGCGCACCTTGTCGCCGGTTGATATGCCCCTGCTTCCGGCGAAGACCTGCAGATAGACCTTCTTTCCGTCGAGACGTATGACCTGCGCAAGCGATATGCCGGCCTGAGTCGACACTTCGGCTATCTCCATATATCCGATGCCTTCGGCCTCTACGGTTATGACGTCTCCGGCGATCTGCGATATATTGGCGTAGATCTTATACATGGCCCGTTTCCTTCTTCGACGCCGCGCGCTGGCTTATGGCGGAGGAGATCTCGGTTTCAATCTTCTTAAATTCAGACGTCCCCCAGGCGGCCGAATTCCAGCCGCGGAAGAGCTGCCTCAAGGACTGGAAGAAGTGGAGCGCCCCGGCTTTGTCGTCGAGGGAAAAATTAGCCTCGAGGATATTTTTATAGATAAAGTCGAATATATACTTCTGTCTTTCGGCCGGCGTCGCCTCGTCCACTGAGTCGAAGGCGTTTTGTTGAAGATAGACGGAGTCGAAAAATTCTCCTTTGAGATACTCTATGTAATCGCCTAACGGCGTGCCCTCCTCGCCGACCACCTTCATCATCTGAGCCACGTCGTGGCCCTTCCTTAGAATCTGGTGGCCGCGCCTCATCTGCCGTTCGTCGATAAAACTCTTGTATTTTGACCAGCTTATCAGCGGATCTATGGCCGGGTACCTGCGCGCGTCCGAGCGCTCGCGCGAAAGGCCGTGGAAGGCGCCTACGACTTTGAGCGTCGCCTGGGTCACTGGCTCTTCAAAGTTTCCTCCGGCCGGGCTCACCGTGCCGCCTATCGTGACGGAACCGATCGAGCCATCGTTCAGCCTGACTATACCGGCCCTTTCGTAAAACGACGCGATCCGCGACTCTAAATAAGCCGGAAACGCCTCCTCACCCGGTATCTCCTCCAATCTACCCGACATCTCCCTCATCGCCTGCGCCCATCTCGAGGTGGAGTCCGCCAGGAGCAGGACGTTCAATCCCATCTGGCGGTAGTATTCGGCTATCGTGACCGCCGTATATACACTCGACTCTCTTGCAGCAACCGGCATGGAGCTTGTATTACATATGATTACGGTCCTGTCGCTCAAGGGCCTTCCCGTCTTCGGGTCAGTCAGTTCAGGGAATGTCTTCAGCGTCTCGACAACCTCGCCGGCGCGCTCGCCGCAGGCCGCTATGATGACTATATCAACCTCGGCGTGGCGGCTGGTGAGCTGCTGCAGGACGGTCTTGCCCGCGCCGAACGGGCCCGGTATGCAGTAAGTGCCTCCGGCCGCGACGGGAAAGAGCGAATCTATCAGGCGCATCTTCGTCACGAGGGGCGTCGCGGGTTTTAGTTTCTCGGCATATACCTTTATCGGTATCTTGACCGGCCAGGTCTGGCTCAAAAAGACGTTGTGGCGTTTCCCGTCGGCGTCTTTGAGCTCGGCGATAGGCTGTTTCACATTATACTTTCCCCGCTTTGCTATCTTGACGACATCAAGGCTGCCCTTGAGCGCGAAGGGAACGAGCGCGTAGTGTTTGAATATCATCTCCGGCGCAAAACCCAGCTTGTCTCCGGCGCGCGCCCTGTCGCCTTCTTTGGCAGTCGGCGTAAACTCCCATTCTCTTTTCGGATCTAGCGGCTCCAGATAGGCGCCCCGTTTAAGAAAAAAGCCGCACTTCTTGGCCAATTCCGGAAGCGGGTTCTGAAGCCCGTCGAATATCTGGCCGAGAAGCCCGGGCCCGAGCTCTACCGAGAGGAGTTCTTCCGTGAATTCCGCCTCGTCTCCTATCCGGATGCCTCTTGTATATTCGAAGACCTGCATCTCCGCGAATCTTCCCCGCACACGAATGACTTCAGACTTGAGGCGCTCTTCGCCGTGTATAATATACGCGACCTCGTTCTGAACGATGAAGCCGTCGACTTCAGCCACAGCCATATTCCCCGTAAGTTTCGTGATTATACCCTTTCTCTTCTGGATCATACAAGCTCCTCTATCAATCGCCCGCTGTCCGCGCCGTTAATTCTTTCCCATCGCAAGAGTATCAAAAGCTTATGGGCGTATATTACCAAAAAGTCCGGGTCAAAATAATGCCCCCGCTCCAGTTCGTCAAGGCTGCGCCACCTGGCCTCATCAAGCGCCTCTTCAGCCTCAAGTGGAGACGGGTTTCTGTGCGCGGCTTGCGCAAGATGGGCCAACGCGGCTTCCGCGTATCCTCCGTCGCGTATGAATTTAGAAGGATCGAGCCTCTTGCGAGCTGCGCGCGCCTTCACGAGCTCGTTGCGCAAGGCAATGTCGAAGGCCTGCCAGCGCCTCAGGGCGGCATTCGTTCTTCCTGCCGATCTGTCATATTCGCCGGAGATGGAAGACTTCTTAAGAACCTCGACATCCCGGTCCGGGATATATCTTGAGGCTGTCTCCAAAAATCTTTCAAATGAGAAGGGCGGTTTCATCCCGAACTGAAGCATCGGCAGGCTTGATATCAGGTATATATAAAAGCTTGAGAGCGCCATTACGCTTTAAGCGGCTCCTTTGAGAAGTTCCGCCAATTGTGGTTTTAGACGCGTCGACAGGTATTCGGCGAGCGCCTTATCCGTAAAATCATAATACGACCTGCCAGAGTCGTAGCTTATCGTAAACCCTCCCCCTATTTCTTCCGACCCCGCAAGCGTGATCGCCTTTTTGAGCTCCCCGGACAGGCCGGAGAGGAAGGCCTTCTCCATCTTATCAAGGTCTTCCTTATTAAGCGATATGATAACCCTCTCAAGGCCGCTTTTAGAAACGGTCTCTTTTATAAGGGCGCCTATTATCTTTACCATCTCATCCGGCGTCAGTGTTTTTTTCGTCTCCCGAAGGACTATCCTGTCCAGTACGGCGCATACCTCTTTGCGCAGCTCGAGCAGTAGATCGCGGCCTGCCTGTTTTAAGGCGGTGCGCGAGCCGGATTCGGCCTTTGCTATCTCATCCACTGCCCTGGCCAACTTGAGCCGGGAGTCTTTCTCGGCCTGCGATATTATCTCATCGGCCCTGCGCCGGGCATCTCCCTCTATCTTTTTTGCCTTGTCCTCGGCGGCTTTGACGCCTTCTTCCTGTATCCTGGCTATCAGTTCCTTTAATTCTTCTGCCATATCTCTCCTTGTAATACCATAAGAAACCAGAAACCAGAGTACAGAAACCAGATTCTGGTTACTGGTTTCTGGTTTCTTATGTGTTTCCTACCGTCTTGAGCCCGGTTTTACGATCGGCACGCCTTTTTTGCATAAAGGGCAGGCGTCCCGCGAATATGCCTCTATCTTCACGCGAGCCAGCGTCTCGAACTTGACGCCGAAATCTATGCCGCTTGAGCGGTCTATCAGGGAGACAACGCCCGCGACCTTGCCGCCTGCCGCCTCCACCAGCTTGATGACCTCCGCGATAGAGCCGCCGGTAGTAACGACGTCTTCCGCGACGACGCAGCGCTCGCCAGGTTTTATGGAAAACCCGCGGCGGAGCGTCATGAGGTCGTTCTCTCTTTCGGTAAATATGGCCCGGCGCGCTTTTAACTGGCGCGCCATCTCGTAGGCAAGGACGATCCCGCCCATGGCCGGCCCGACGACAAAATCTATCCTTTCCTTCTTAAATCTCGCGGCTAATTCTTCACACAGCCTCTGGGCTATGTCCGGTTTCTGCAGGATAAGGGCGCATTGCAGATATCTCCGGCTGTGGAGGCCGCTTGAGAGCCTGAAGTGGCCATCGAGTATGGCCCCATTGGCCTCGAACAATTTTATTACATCCTTATCCTTCATGATCTCCCGCAGGCGCCCTTTATCTCTTCTATGATCCTCTGGCACGCCACAGGCGGATTTTCAACGCCTGTTATCGGCCGGCCCACCACTACATAGGTCGCGCCTTTTCTTACGGCCTCAGCCGGTGTCGCGAACCGCTTCTGGTCATTCGAAGCCGCCCATTCAGGTCTTACGCCCGGGGTTACAATCAGGAAGCCTCCGCCTAATTTTTTTCTGACGGGGCCTATCTCCATAGGCGAGGAGACAACGCCGTCCAAGCCCGCCCTTGCGGCAAGGTGCGATAATGCCAAAACGTGAGCCTGTATATTAACATCTACGCCTATTTTTTTCAAGGCCTTTTTGTCGAGGCTTGTAAGGACTGTTACGGCTATGAGTTTAGGCGCGGATACGCCCATTTTATGCGCCTCGACCTTAACGGCCTCGGCGCATCTTTTCATCATCTCTTCTCCGCCGGAGGCGTGGACATTCATCATGAATACGCCGAGCCTCGCCGCGGCCGCGGCAGACTTCGCCGCGGTATTGGGTATATCGTGGAATTTCAGGTCTAAAAAGACCTTGCAGCCTCGTTTTTGGATCTCGCCCACGATCTTTGGGCCGCACGCGGTGAACAGCTCGCTTCCGACCTTAAATATTCGCACATTATCGAGAAGCCGATCCACCATTTCAAGGGCGCTTCGCCCTGTATCGAAATCCAGCGCGACGATAAGGCGTTCTTCGGGTTTTAGCGGGGCCATATCCGTAATCTTCCTATTAACTCATTCACATCCTTCAGATTTTTCTTCTTTAAATATTTCTCGATACCTTCAATTATCTCTAATGACGCTTTTGGATTTATGAAATTCGCGGTTCCGACCTGGACTGCGCTTGCGCCGCAGAGGATGAATTCTATCGCGTCTTGGGCGCTCATGATTCCGCCGATGCCGATTATCGGGATCTTCACGGCATTATACGCATCCCAGACCATTTTCAGGGCAATGGGTTTTATTGCCGGGCCGCTCAAGCCGCCTGTTGCATTCCCGAGGATCGGCCTCTGGGTATTTATATCAACGGCCATGGCGGGAAATGTGTTTATCAGTGAGACCGCGTCGGCGCCAGCGTCTTCAACCGCCTTCGCTATTTCCGCGATATCGGTCACGTTCGGCGAGAGTTTCGCGATCAGCGTAAGTTTCACGGCTTTTCTGACGGCCTTGACTATCTTGCGCGCTGCCTCTACATCCCGCGCCGCCATCCCTGGGCCCTTCACATTGGGGCAAGAGAGGTTCAATTCTATGGCGTCGGCAGCGCCTGAGGACGAGACCCTGCCGGTCAATATTTTAAGCTCTTGCGCGGTCTCACCCGCTATGCTGACAATAACCTTTGTCTTGAGTCTCTTCAAGGGTTGGGCCCTTGTCTTTAGAAAATCGTCCAGCCCTTTATTCTCAAGGCCGATCGAGTTTAGCATGCCGGAGGGCGTCTCCACGATGCGCGGGGGCGGGTTCCCGATCCTTGGTTTTAAGGTGATGGTCTTCGTTACTATCGCGCCGAGAGAATTTATATCGAATAATCTGTTGTACTCCTCGCCGTATCCGAAAGTGCCCGAGGCGGCCATCACGGGATTCGCGAGCCTAAGTCTGCCTATTTTTACCTCTACCACGCTATCTCCTCCGCATCAAATACCGGCCCGTCCTTGCAGACCATCTTGTATTCACCGGCCTTGACTTTGACGGGGCAGCCCAGGCAGGCCCCGACCCCGCACGCCATTCGCTCTTCTAACGAGACCTGGCAGGGGATCCGCTTTGCATTTGCGATCCTCGAAAGGGCTTTTAACATAGCGTTTGGGCCGCAGGCGTAAATAGTTGAGAGTTGAGAGTTGAGAGTTGAGAGTAAAAAATTCAAACGGTCTGTGATTAGGCCTTTCGCGCCTTTAGAGCCGTCTTCAGTTGATATGGAAACCTCCGCTCCAAGCGCCCGGAATTCTTCCTCGCAAAGGATGCGCGATTTAGAACATGCGCCGATCAGGACGCGGAGTTTCTGCGTTTTCTTTTTAGAAAGTTCCTGGGCAAGTGCGACCAGCGGGGCAACGCCCATACCGCCGGCAACTAAAATAGTTGAGAGTTGAGAGTTGAGAGTTGAGAGTTTCGGGGCAAAGCCGTTCCCTAAAGGACCCAGGACATCGACGGCTTCTCCGCTTTGTCTTCGCGACAAAATCTCTGTGCCGCTGCCGACGACCTTGTATAATATCTCAATACGGCCGCCATTCTTTCTATGCAGGCTGAAGGGCCTTCTCAAGAGCGGCTCGAAACTGTCCGAACACCTCACGTGTATGAACTGGCCCGGCTTTATCGCCCGCGCGACCGACGGCGCCTCCAGGACCATGTGATAGCACATCGGCCCGATCAGCCTGTTTGATATTATTTTAGTTTTTATTTGTTTCATGCCTTTAGAACGTGAACGGGATACCCTGCAACTGTCCTTAGTTGTTAGCAGGGTGTCCCGATGCTAGTTCAAAAGAAGCTGAGCTGCCTCTCCTGGACCGCGTCGCCCTCTTTGAATATTTTCACCTTGCCATATTCGCCGTCGTAACCCGGCGTTACCTCGAGTGAACCCCGACGGACATTGATGATGCCTTTGGCTATCTTTGGCGGGCACTTCTCCATAAGTTCCGCGTCGGGCATCTCCAATAAAATATGGAATTCGCTGCCGAGACTTTTTATCAGCTGACTATATTCCCTGGCTGCTGTCGCGGAGTCAGCGCTTAAGCCTAAGGCATCTCCGATAATCTCCGCCAACGGCACCATGCTTTTATAGGACGGGCTCGAGTCCAGCGCAAAACCCTCTTTCCTGTCAGCAAGCCCTTCTAACCTGTGCATGACGCCTATGGTTATCGGCTTGCCGCACTTCGGGCACCTGTTGTTCAACCTCTTCGCTTCTTGAGGCGAGAGCCTCGTCCCGCACATCCTGTGGCCGTCCCAGTGATACTTTCCCTCTTCGGGGAAGAACTCCACCGTATATAGGAACCTCATCTTATCCTTGGTCTTTAAGATCTGAATCAGGTCTTTATAATTTATCTTCTCCCTGAAGACATTCGCCTCGCGTCCTATCTTGGCCGGTGAATGTGAATCTGAATTCGAGATTAAACAGAATCTGTCGAGTTTCGACCACCGCCAATTCATTGCAGGATCCGAAGAGAGCCCGGTCTCAATCGAAAATATCTTATCCGTCTGATCCTCGAAACACTCTTCAGGCGAATCGAAACCTGAATTCGATCCGAATACGCTGAAGTGCGGGGTCCAGGCATGGCTGGGGATGATCACTATATCGGGTGACATCTCAAAGAGTTTTTTCGCGAGATGCGCGCAGTCTAAGCTTAAGATGGGTCTTCCGTCGGAAGATAGGCTGCCATACTCTGAAAGCGTCCTGTTTATTTCTTTTGCCGCGGCAAAAGTAGGGGCAAAGAGTATATTGTGGACTTTTCTGGTCCTTCCCGCCTTAAAATAGATGCTCGAGACCTCTGCCGTCAGCATAAAATCCACGCCTCTATGCCTGAATATGCCGTATTCCGTCTCTTCCAGTTTTTCCTCAAGCTCCGCGAGCCACTGCGGATGCGTGAAGTCGCCTGTCCCTAACAGTGATATACCCTTGATCTTCGCCCAGTCCGCGAGATGGGTAATATCCATATCCTTGCTCGTCGCGCGCGAGTACTTCGAATGTATATGCAGATCAGCTATGTATGGCATAAACTAGCGCCCAAGAACTTCCCCTCACCCTCCCCTCTCCCCTTCGGGGAGAGGGGAGGGTGAGGGGTGCCGTTTACAAATACCTCTGTAACGCGGCCTTTCAGCTTCCAGCCGATAAATGGAGAGTTTTTGCTCTTCGAGGCTATAGACGCCCCTTCATAGATCCATTCTTTATCCGGATCTATGATAACGATGTCCGCTGTCGCGCCCTTCCCGAGTCCTCCCCTTTTTATTCCCAGGATCTTCGCGGGGTTAGAAGACATTCTCGCGATAAGCCCTGCCCACCCCAGCGTTTTATTTCCTATGAGTTCCGCCGCTGCCAGGCCCAGCGATGTCTCAAGGCCTATGATGCCGAAGGCCGCCTTGTCGAACTCTATATCCTTATCGTGCAGAGAATGAGGGGCGTGGTCAGAGGCTATCGCGTCGATAACCCCGTCGGCAAGCGCCTTCTTTATCGCCGCGACGTCGTCTTTGGTCCTGAGCGGAGGATTCATCTTTGTATTTGTGTCATAAGTGACGCAACATTCTTCTGTCAGGGTGAAATAGTGCGGGGCTGTCTCAGCGGTTATCGCGAGATGAGAGCGCTTCGCCGCTCTGATAATATCGCATGACTCTTTACAGCTGACATGCGCGATGTGGAGAGACGCGCCTGTCTTTTTGGCAAGCTCTATATCGCGTCTTACAAATTCGTATTCGGCCGACTTTGGTATCCCCCTGAGGCCCAGTTTCGTCGCGATAAAACCTTCGTTTATAACGCCTTGCCCTGAGATCCTTCTATCGTCGCAGTGGGATATGACAAGTATTGAATTCTTCTTCGCCTCTTTGAGGGCGGCGCTCAACAGGCGTTCGTCCTGAACGCTCGCGCCGTCGTCGGAGACGGCAACCGCCCCATGCCGCTTCATACCTTTAATATCGGCGAGCTCCTTACCCTCCCGATTTCTGGTGATGGCGCCTATAACGAAGACGTTGGCGCGGGCCTTCGCCTTAGCAATATCATTTACCCTCTTAACCATCCCGGCGGAGTCTACGGCCTGCGGCTCTAAATTCGGCATGGCCGCGACACTCGTTATTCCGCCTCTTATGGCCGCGAGCGTGCCTGTCTCGATCGTCTCCTTGTCCTCTCTTCCCGGTTCTCTCAGGTGGACATGCATATCGACAAGGCCCGGCGCGACGATTTTGCCTTTTGCGTCCACGACCTCGGCGTTATTATTTTTCAGGCCCTTTCCGACTGATTCGACTTTGGATCCGGCGATCAATATGTCGAATTCGCCGTCGATCTTATTCGCCGGGTCTATCAAGCGGCCGTTTTTGATTAGATATCTATTTGTACTACTGTTCAAATTGGGTCTCTTTCCCCCTCACCTTTTTCCTCTCCCCCGAAGGGGGAGAGGGTAGGGTGAGGTGTTCTTTGGCGTTAGCTACCAGATAGAGGACTGCCATCCTGACCGCGATACCGTTGGTGACCTGTTCAAGGATAACCGACCGCGGCCCGTCCGCGACCTCACTCGACATCTCAACGCCCCGGTTGATGGGGCCGGGGTGCATTACCACTAAGCCGGGTTTCGCCTTTTCCAGACGCTCCTCTGTGATGCCGTATTGTTTGAAATATTCTATTCTCGACGGGAACGCCTGCATGGAGTCCCTTTCGAACTGCATTCGCAGGACATTTATGGCGTCCGCGCCGCGGATCGCCTCATCGATATCGCTTGTGACCCTGACGCCAAACTTTTCGATCCCTATCGGGATTAGCGTCGGCGGAGCGCAGACAGTGACCTTGGCGCCAAGCTTCGTTAAACCCCATATGTTGGAGCGGGCAACGCGGGAGTGGGCTATGTCGCCTATTATGCTGACGGAGAGGCCTTCGATTCGTCCCAGCTTTGATTTCAACGTATACATATCCAGAAGGGCCTGGGTGGGGTGTTCGTGCCAGCCGTCGCCCGCGTTTACGACGCTGGCCTTGACAGCGCGCGACAATATATAAGGCGCGCCCGATGAGCTGTGGCGCACAACGATGATGTCTATATTCAGCGCCTCTACATTCCTGCCTGTATCTATCAGCGTCTCGCCCTTTGCGACGCTCGATGCCTCAACGGCTATATTGATGACGTCGCATGAAAGCCTCTTCGCGGCCAATTCAAATGATGTGCGCGTCCTTGTCGACGGTTCGTAGAATAGATTGACTACGGTTTTGCCGCGCAGGGCCGGGACCTTTTTTATCTGGCGCGTGGTGACTTCTTTGAATGAGTCGGCTGTGTAGAGGACGAGCTCTATCTCCTCGCGGCTTAGGTACTCCAATCCCAGGAGGTCCTTTTTGACCCACTTAACCATTCTTCGCCTCGACTACAACCTCGTCAACACCGTCAGATTCAGTCAGCCTCACATGAACGATCTCACTTTTAGTTGTGGGTATGTTCTTTCCCGCGTAATCCGCCCTTATCGGCAGTTCCCTGTGGCCGCGGTCGACGAGGACAGCCAATTCTATCTTCGCCGGCCTGCCGAAATCCACAAGCGCGTCAAGCGCGCACCTTATTGTGCGGCCTGTATACAATACGTCGTCGACTAAGATTATGGTCTTCGCCTCTACGTCGAAATCTATCTCGGTGGCGTGGACGACAGGTTGTTCAGCGACCTGTGTGAGATCGTCCCTATATAAGGTGATATCCAGCGCTCCCAGGAGAACGTCCTCGCCGCTTAGCGCCTTGATCTTATCCGTAAGCCGCTTTGCCAGCAGGGCGCCTCTGGTCTTTATGCCTATGACGGCCAGCTCATGAATATCCTTGTAGCGCTCCAATATCTCGTGCGCGATGCGTTCGAGCGATTTACCTATGCCGTCTCTATCTAAAATTATCGAACCGTTCTTTGCCACCTAAGTGCACCCCCTAAATAAAAAACCTCACCCGTTTTAACAGGTAAGGTCCTTCGCGCCATCTAACTTCTCCTTTCCCGGCCTCTCTGGACCGGATTAAAAGGTCTCATTTATTGTGCTTAAAGTATAACATGCAAAGCTGCATCTGTCAATCAGATTTTTATCTAATCTCGGGAATGGGAAGATAGATCGTACCCCCCTTCCTCGGAGCTTGAAAAAGATTAAAAGAGTCAGTTTTAATGTGTTTTTAGGTTTAAAAGATCTGCTTTATAGTGTTAAGGTTGTTAGAT
>JAHFGN010000031.1 GCA_023247415.1 Candidatus Omnitrophota bacterium | reverse complement strand
GAATGACCCTTTCGTTATAACCGCATCAACCGCATCCTTGTTGAAACTGGCTAAAACCTTAAATATCGAAGCGTTATTTTTCGCGCCCAGCTGCTCGAGAGTCTTATTGAAGTTTGTAAGATAGGCCTCCCGTTCTGTATCGAGAATCGTGCCATCCCCGTTTATATCCAGTTTCGTCCCTGAGAAGAAATCTATCAGCGTCAAGACTTTTCCGAATGCCGCACCATTTGCGGCGGCGAGAATTGCCCCCAGTTTTTCGGGGAAGTTTGCCTGGGTGATCGGCCCGGGCGATTCTTTTGCTATGCCGAACAATACCCTGTCAATAGAGCTGTAATCTTTCCCGGCTGTCGATAATTGACTCAAGACAAATTCGAAGTCTATGAGTTTGGATGCGCCTCCTGATTCGTTCAGACGGGCGAGATGATCCAAAAACGCCAATACCTTGCCGAATCGGTCAGAGTCAGCGCTGCCGAGCGCGATCTTAAGGGAATCCAGGAATGTCCCGGGCGCGACATCTTTTCCGTCAGGGATAGTTCCGGTCGCGATTCCGTATAATAGTTCTCTCGTCTTAACAAGCGCCGGGTTTTCTAACAGGCCCAAGGCGCTGTTTAAATCCGTTATAGCGGCCTCAACCCTGCTTAGCTTCAACACCTGCGCGTTGGGGTCTATCGCCTGCAGGAAGGCCATCATCCTGTTAAACAGATTGGAGTTGTCCAGCCGCGCTGCGCCATTGGGGTTATCAGCGCCTTCTAAGATGAAGTCTTTCAGCTTAGGCGCGTTATTCGCAAGCAGGGTAAATAGATCATTGAGGTCTGTGACGCTTGCCGAAAAGCGGTCGCTTACCTTATATATAAGGGTCCCATTGGCGTCTTTCGTCACATGGGTGCTGAAGTTAACGATGAGCAGGGAAAGCCTGGTCCTCTCTGTATCGGCGTCTGTGCCTGAATTCGCGGCGAATAGCTCCAATAAGGTATTACTCCCTAGAAATACATCCATTATGCCGGAATAGTCTTTGAGGACTCCGAGATTGGTAAAATAGTCATCCAATGAAAGGTTTGTGTTGGTGAGGATGCCGTCTATGGAGACAGCAAAGAAATTCAGCGTCTTTGCCGGGTCCTCGCCCGGGCCCTGCGAGAGCATCTCCTCGATACTACCGCCTTGAATGCCTAAAGCGGATTTAAATGAATCCCTGTTGAGCCGACGAAGGCTTGTGAAGTATAGTTCAGCGCGGTTCGGCTTATCGGCGAATGGCGTTCCTTGCAGATACAAATCCAACCGGACCCTGTAAAAACCGAATATGCCGGTCTGTACGGCATAGGCCTGTCTTGCCCTCTCATTGAGGTCATCGGCAGGCCCGGGGACTTGCCCGCCTAGAAATTCATCGATGAAGGATTGCGAAAAGTAGACATTCCCCTGGGTGTTGTCTATTATCGAACGAGCGAAATGAACACCTGAATATTCCACATAGTCATTCAAGGCCGCGAATGGCCTTTGGATAAGGTCATCGCCGGCAGGAGGCGGAGCGGTATTTGTCAGAAACTCTTCCACGATGCCGCGGTCCTGGAAATACTGCACGATACGCTTGAAACCGAAATCGCCGGCAAAGTGCAGCCGGGCCGCGGCCTGTTTCTCCGCCAGGGTCGCGCCTTGGATGCCCCATGCGGCGTTAAACACATTCACTCCGCCATTCACAGCTACTACACCATCGAGGTACTCAAGATCCGGGTCCCCGCCCTGGGCCTGGCGGATAAGCCCCTTCATGATATCATATATAGGTAAGGCCTTGGCTTGAGGTTTGGCAGGCGCCTTATCCGCCCCTTTAGGTCCCTTCGGCTCCGCGGCCATGCCTTTAGCCTTTAGATACTTTTCATACGCGCTTTGAATACTCTCTTCTTGCGCCGGGTAGGATATTTTTGCCCCGTCTTTTGTTATTATCTCGACATCCACTCCCCGCAGATTCGCCAGCCGCGCCCAGCCGCCGTCTTGATACTCTTTTATATACTCTTCGACATTCCTCGCTTTTGTAAGACCGGCATGACGCGCTGTATCAAACGCGTTTTTGTAGGTCCCGTCAAAGATAAAGGCTTTGTTGAACGGGCTCTGAAGGCGGCTGTTCTTTTTTAGCACCATAATATCGTTCGGCCCGCAGATTGTTGAAGTGGAAACAGGTATAGTCTTTATGAGTTTCCCGGTCTTTGAATCTTCAACCCTTGCGCCGTCCACAATAATGGGCACGTCCGTGCTCCATGAGGGGGCATCGCTCGTGGTGTGCGTATGCCACAGATTCAATATCTTCTCCCCTTCCGGCGGAACCGCGTAGTTTTCCGTCTCGGTTTCAGTCTCCTTATCTGTTGTCCGCGCCATTTCTAGATGGCCATTCCTTTGGATCGCATAACCGCCCATCTCGGCAGCGCGGCCTTCGCGCAATCGCCTCAAGAGCGCGCGCATAGAAGTCTCATCCGGGAGTTCGACCTTAGATGGGCCGGATCTTAGATCCGCATACGCTTTATTTATGTCAAATCCGTCTTTTTCGAGCGCTTTAGAGCTTATCGGACCTGTCTTTTCTTCAGGTTCCCCGGGCTTGGGTTTCGCAGGTTCCGCCGCGGGTTTTTTCTGAGCGGGTGAGCCAAATATCTCTGATAGCCCCTGGAATGTCGACTTAATACGGCCGCTGGAACCTGTTCCGGAAGGCGGCAGTCTCTTCTTCGTCTCGCCAACTTCAGGCAGTTTCGGCATAGTCGGCGCGGATTCTTTCTCATCTCCCGTAAAATTGAATCTCTCCGTCCACTTCTCCCCTCCTTTCCCTCCTCTACGTCCGGCAATGTCAAATACGGTAGGGGCATTTCCAAGCCACTGTTGGGCGAGTTCGTCGCCTTTGCTCAATTTAGATTTAGGCCCTTCGAGAAATTTTACCAGGGACGGATTGAGCGGCCGCCGCCCCTTATCGATGAGGCCCAGGATGGAATCGCTCCAGATATTAACGAAGAGACCTGTGTAGGTTTTCTTTATCTTCAAATCCAGAAGTTTTTCCCTCACCATATTGGCGTTCAACGCCCACGTTCTCCTGTAGCGCATGTTTATCAGCCTGGCCAGGTCTATGCCTTTTTCTTCCGTCGTGGTTTTTTTCTCGCCTTTAGTCTTCAATGCGTCCATCTGACTCAAAACGAAGGAATTCCACATCTTCCGGACTTCAAGCTTCAATAGCTGGACAAAAGACTTGCTGGGATTGTATCCCTCGAGCGCCTTAAACTTATCCAGGTATGTCGTTGCCGCTTCTTCGGTTATCACACCTTCAGTTCTAAAGACATCAATCTGGGTCAAAATGAAATATTCGAGCATCTCCTGGGACTCAATCTTCAATGGGTCGTCCTTCAGACTGGATGTATTTTTCCGGGAATTTAAGAAGCGCGTTGTCATGAGCTTGTAGTCGGTGTCGGTGAGATCTTTCAACCTGTCTTTATCTTTGTCCATGATTATCTCTATCCATAACTTCATGAATGGGATGAAGACCTGGTCGCTTGCTGTTTCAATAGGCTTTGTTGGCGCGGGCCTGATTACTTCTACCGGCGGCCCGGTTGGCGGCGCTGAAGGCGCCTCTGGCCCAGCCGGCCCTTCTCCAGGCTGCGTTCCGACTACCACAATAGGGTTGAGACTTACGCGGAAGCTGTCAAAAAATGCCTGCTTCGCGATATAAGTTTTATCATCACGCCACGGCAGCATGCCTGCATAGCCAGAGCCTCTGGCTACTTGCGCCAGACGAGGCGTGTCCGCATGGTCTTTTACGCCAAGGGGCTCTAAATATTCGGGTATGTGACTTGCGTCTATCCCGGATTCCATCAGATATACCGGCATAGACCTCTTTATCCCCAGCAGTCTCACGTTATAATTTAGGCGGTTCAGAAGCGGCGATTCGCCCTCCTGTCTTGTGTAGTAATTTACCCCGACCGCGGTGAAGAGCGACTCTGTATCGGCTCCTATCCAATATTTGCTAAGGTCATTCAGGCTTCTCGAGGAAAGGATTATTTTCGCTTGAGGGTCTGCCGCTTTAATCCTTCTGGCCGCATCCATGACAAAGGCGCGCGCCTTGCTGAATTGGACAGCCCCCAGGTTTTCTGGATCGGGTTCATTCATTACCTCCCAGGTGACTGTGCCGCCGAACTCATCCTTAAGAGTTGATACGACCGCGCCTATGGCATCCAGCACAGCCTTTCGTTTTGGGGAGAGTGGCTCTACAATATCCGGATGCGGGCCTGGGACGCATTTCTTGTCTTCGCCGGAATAATAACCTATCAATCTGTGGTCCAAAAGAGAGATCGTGACATTCATGCCGAGCGCTTTCGTTTTCGTTAATACCGGACGCAGGTTCTCGATTATATTTTTCGAAAAATCGGGCGATGTCAGGTCTGTATCTCTCAAATCGCAGCCAACAAAGAACCTGACGTTCTTTGCCCCTATGGCGTTGATGTCTTCTAAGAATGTTGCGAACTTGGCCGATTTATCCGCTGTCATGGCGCCTTTAGGCAGAAAATCTTTGCCATAATCATGCCACGCCATATTGAGGCCGGAGGCCGTTCTAAATGCCTCTACCGCGGCATTTGGCGCGTCTTCGATATCGCGTATCTCAATTTCGCTTACCCCTATTTCCATCGTCTTGGTATGTTTGAAGCCGTCCGCGGCGCCGAACTTCACGCCGATCTCATCTATGATAAGGTTTGCCAGGTCGAAGTTTTTATCGATAGATACTCCCGGCGTCTTCGTGTCGTCACCCTGCTTTCTATAAAACTCCTGCAGCATCCTGCCGGTAAGGAAGACGCGCGCCCATTCGCCGTCAACCATGATATTCTCCCACGGCCCATAGAAGTTTTGCGCATTCTCGTCATGCAGAATAACCTGTATGCCGTTATAATTATTCACGCCCATGAATTCCTTTGGCGCTTTTACCTTAAATGATACGATGCGGTTCGAGAGGTCGATAGGCTCCGGCAGTCTGACGCGCGCCTCGCCCTTCGGATTATTCTCGTCGAACCCTACTGTGACTTTTAGCTCTCCGTTATCTCCCTGCGCGACGCCTTTGACAGCAGTGTTTCCCTCTCTTGTCTCAACTATCCAGTTTGCGGCCTTTCTTAAAGCGTTTTGCGCCTCCGCCTTGAGTTCGCCTTCACCCTGCGCCTGCCTTATCACACCCCTCGCCTTTTTAACGCTTGAGTCTTTAGGGGACATTCCCGTCAATGCCGCAAAGGGGTCTATCTTTGGTTTGGCCTCTGCCTCGCGCAGTTCATCTTCAAGATAAGCGATATACAGCGGCGCATCCCCGCCGGAGGTAGATGTCAAAGACCGAAGTTCTTCTTTTAACTTGGATTCTACAGCCGATATCTCCGTTGTAGATTTCGCCTTCTTCAGCTCATTCAGCTTTTCGATAGTATGCTTTACGCCGCGCGTCAGAGGTTTCAGCTCTTCCGCCTTCTTCAAGTCTTCCGGCTCTGCATTTTCCCTAAGCGTCTTCAGGCGCTTTGCTATAAGCTTTATCCTCTGCGCCCGCAAAAGATTCAATTTGTGCAGGGTGAGCATTTTTTCCACTGCGTGAGATGCGTCATCCTCAGATGGCCCCTTCTTTATGTTATCAAGTCTCTCCTCCATCGCCTCAATCTGCTTCTTGAGTTCTGCGGAAGCCTTGTCGGCAACATTCAAAACCTTCTCTCCATACGCCTGATAGAGTTCTGTCATGAGACTCTCGCGTCCTACCTCCGGAATCTCCGGATGACCTTTGCTCAACCCAATAAGACCTAATGCCCTGTCTAAGATAGTATTTCCAACGCCGATCGCGCCTTTGTGACCCTCTACGAGCGCCAGTGTGTCATGCAGATATCGCGGCCCGCCTTCGCCGAACAGGGCCGCGTCAAGAGCGCCTGCCTCGCCAAGGATCATCGGTATTTCTATATTTACGAGCCACATTCCCCATGTGGATACTGCCAGGCGTCTTAGGGTCTGTGAGAGGCTGAAATCTTTTCCTGCCCTAAGTTCTTTATACGTACTGTAGAGCATACGCACCAGAGCTGTTGAGAATGAGCCGAGTATGGCCCCCCAGGTAAATTGGCCGCCTGTCGCAGATTTGGCGAATTCGCCCGCAAGAGGCGCGAAGAAATTAAGAAACGCGTTTTCGCTGGCTGCCATCGAGAGGGCGCCTTTTGTAACATAAAAATTAAACCAATCGGCAAACCATGTCTTCTTAATGTTGAATATCTGGCCGAGCGGGTTGAGTATAAGGAAGTGGCCTATCTGGCTTGCGAGGGCGAGTCCTAGCCTGCTCTTTATAAATTCGTATGTCGCCTTAAGATATATGGAGTCTGCCCAGTAGCCGGCAAAAAACCTGCCTATCCCGGTCTCCCATATCTGTGAGGTAATCGTCCTCTTATCTGAAACCTTCGGAAGCACGCTCTTCTTAAATATCTCCGCCGCAAGCTTCTTCTCTTCGGCATTAAGGGCCTCCTGGCTCCTGATGGATTTCGCTATCTCTCTAAAATAGAAGTGCGGGTAGAAACCATAGACGAGTTTCAAAAGTTTTACTGGATTGATGAGCTCGTCGATCGTATGGAGGACTTTTTTTCCTGCGCCTTTAATTGGTCTTTTCGCCTTTAAGTCCTCTACTGTGCCAAACCACTCCTTCTCCATCATCTTATAGGTGCGCAGGACCTGCCAGTCTGTCAGGGCTTTGAGTTTGGTATCCTCGATTCCAAATCTGTTCCAGAAGGCCTTTTTGACATCATCTATGCTTGAAGCAAAATCTATGGTTGGGATAAGCTGTTCTTTATCTTTTAAACCAAGTATTTTCAGAGCCGACTTCAAACCAAGGCGGGCAGGCGCTGCGATAACTTCAAAGAGCGACGCTGCGAACATTATCTTGCCGGAGGAGATCGGTACGCCTCCGATAGTAAGAGAGGATACGCGGACCGCGGTTCCGAAGAACCAATCAACGCCTTTTACGGCTGACACGAAGCTTGGGGGAGAGACGTAGAATAGCGAAAATATGACGAAGATAGTGACGCTGTATGCGATAACCCGAGAAAATGACTCTGGCGTTGCCAAATCGCCTATCCTGCCTATGAGCCTCTCTCCAAATGATGGCTGAGGTTCTTCGACTGCTTCCGCGCCAATCTTCTCTTCCGGCTTCGCCGGTTTTCCCTCAGGCTTTGTTTCTCCCGACGCCGCCAGCCGTTCAGAGGGTTCAGGGGGACGTTCCCCTTCGTTGTAACCAATTGCAGGCGAAGGAGCTGCGACAGGATGCTGTATGCTTGTGAGCGCCCCGGTGAGTTTTTCAGCTAACGCCTCCTTCGCGTTATCTCTCATCTCGCCATTTGGGTCTTCCATGCCAAGGCGTCTTAGGTTCAGGTTGAATTTCTCATCGAAATTTTCTTCATTCAAGCCTTCCTCTGCCTCCAGCCTACTTATCAGGGTATGTATTCCAATATTTCTATTTCCCTCTCCCAGGGAGCCGTAGGGCAGACTTAAGTCTGCCCTACGGTCATGGAAAGAGGATAGGGTGAGGGGTAAGAGAGAGTCCAGGTATGCCTCTACGCGCTCTGGAGGTATGGGGGTGAAGTCTTTGGGGGCTTTTTTGGCGTTAAATGCTTTGTAGAAGGCTTCGTAGTTCTCATACCATAGTCTGATCAGCTCTTTTGCCTTTTCCGGGCCTTGTCCTTTGGAGGCCAATCTTAAGGCTCTTACAAATTCGCTTTTGTATTGTTTCAAGTCGCCTGTCTCGAAGTAGGCGCTGGTCGCGATGTAGTAGTCCCCAGACTCTAAGAGGTCCTTATACGGCTCTTTCTTACTTGTAAGGATAGCCACATAAGGACGCTCTTTAGAATCTTTATCGAACTTGGGGAGGATGACTAAGTATGAGGTCTTGTTCTCATTTAGTAATTGGGTCAGGCCCTTGGTGTGGTAGCCGCCTGTAATAAGGGCAGCGACATGTTTACCCTCGTCATTCATGCGCTTAATGGTGTTATTGAGCATCCCACGGTTTCTTGCTTCAGCGGTCTTGTAGAATTCTACGGCAGCAGGTATCGCGTCGAGTATCTTGGTGAGGTTATTTGGATTGCTTCGCTCCTGCTTCGGCGCAACGCCATTGCAGTCGCTCGCAATGACAGAGGTTGTCATTGCGAGGACGCCGAAGGCGGACGAAGCAATCTCTGCCTCTGTATATTCTTTTAGTAATCCCTGCAGTTCCTCAAAGTCAGAGTTGACGAGCTTTGCCTCGAACAGGTCTGATATGAAGCCTATGGTCATGGAGAGCCTGTAGAGGTCTTTTTGTTCTTTTGTGGTGAGGAGCTTATTCTTTATCCTATCCTCGAAATGCTTTAATTCATCGAATACGGCTATCAGGTCTATGGACTCATACAGGGTTATGTAGTTTGTATACTCTATGAGGTTGGGGTAGTCTTTTGGGTCTAAATACTCTTTCTTGGCTTGGGTCTGGAGGTATGTGTAGAATTCAGCCTGACTTATCTTATTTGTCTTGAAGGCAAGGGATTTTAATACCAGCTCTTCTAACCGGTCTTTGGCTAAGCGTTTGGTGAGGCTGTCTATGAGGGCATCTCTTTCTTTATTGGCTTTTTCAAAGCTGATGCCCTTCTCCAATTCTATTGCCTTGCCAAGCCTTGATATATTCTCGTATGAGGCGTAGTCTATCGAGTATCTTAAGGCGAGTTTATTGATATATGTCCATCTATCCTGGAAGGGCGCCTTAGAGTCATTGATAAGGCTTGAGTATTTATCTAATTCAAGGGCCTCTTTCGGGTAGACCTTGGATTCTTGCTCTTTTATCTTGGCCTTGAGGGCGTCTATGTCAGGCCTTAATTGGGTATTCAACTCATAGAGCTTCCTGAATTGCTCTAAGTTGGCCTTGTATAATTCCTTGTCATCTATACCGTATAACGCTACGTCTTTATCATTGGTTATGGTGAAGAACTCCCCTGCCGACATCCTCCCCTTTTTCATCAGGTTCTGGGCTGTCTGGTAGCGGATATCTTTGTTAGGGAATGTTTTAAGAAGCGAGGTATCTATATAGCCGGATGAGCCTTCTATGGCTATCAGATTAAGGTCGTAGTTGGTGACTAGGTTATCTAATATCTTGACTATGGATTCCTGCGCGGAGAGTGAGGCATGGGCATCCTGGATGTTAATAATGACATTACCGTTACCTTGGGTGGTGCTCGCATCCTTGGTAACGGCAATGTTTTTGGGGATAGAAATGCCGTTAATATCTTTAACGGCTGATAATGGGGACTGTCCCCTTTTGAGGGGACTGTCCCCAAGATTGTCAGAGCCCTGCTTGTGCTCGAGCCATACCGGACTTCCCCCTTGGGCCCATACGATGTCCTGGTGGATAAACGCGACAACCAATATTAAAGCGATTATTCGTATCCACCTTTTGTTCCTTGGACTTTGCCAGTCCATTATGAGGGTTTTTCCGGCCTTCCCGACTCTACCCTTTTCAGAGTGAATATCGAGTTGTTTTGCCTGCCAAGCAACCATTGTATTTTTACCTCCCTTTTATTGTAACCATATAAAGATACACTATAATAGAGATTAGTCAATGGTAAAAATCCACATTTTTTAACTCTTAATGCATATGTAACTCGTTTAAATTTAATGAGTTATAACTTTAAAATATCGCGGTAGGTGAATATGGACTTAGGGGCTTTTTGTATGGATAAAATAGGGACGGCAAAGTAGGGTGCCTGCAAGTAGGCAGCCTACTTGCAGGCACCCTACTTCTTGGTGAAGAGGAAGAAGAGGATAACGAGGGCGGTAAGAATTATCGCGAGGTTTCGCAATATGGCTAAGGGGTTGTCTTTGGGGATTTCGGCGGCATTCAGGATATTGACAATGGCCTCTATACCGTGTTTAATCCCTTCCGCGTAGCTGCCTTTTTTAAATTCGGGAATGACCGCATTCCTGGTGATGTCGTCCACCAGGGTATCAGTAATTATGCCCTTCAGGTTCCGGCCGACGCCTATCATAACTCGGCTCTCTTTTAGCGCTACCAACAGCATCACGCCGTTGTCGCGGCCTGTTTTAGAGAGTCGCCACTTCTCGCCGTACTCATGCGCGAAATCGGCGGGATCCCAGCCGTCCAGGGATGTGAACGTCGCTGCCGTCACTTCAACAGGATCCTGCGCCTTCTGTTTTACCGAGGATGCCAGTCTCTCTAAATATTTTTTCGTCGCCTCGTCGATAATCCCGGCGTAGTCGTTCACCCGATACTTTGTCCGGCCAGGAACTTGTGCCTTAGCAAAGGCCATTTCAGCCAAAAGAACAAATACCGGCAGAATCCAAAACCAAACGAAGGCCCTCTTCAGCATAATACCCTCAAGGCCTCTTTGTCTATTTTACCTTCATCATTTTTCGGCATAGATTTTAATATCGCTATCTCGACAGGCGCCTTATAGGGCGCAAGCCGCCTCTTGCAGAATTTGATTATATCCTCTTTGTCGAGTTTCTTATGAGGCATCAGGCTGACAACGAGTTTCACCCTGTTCCCCATGATAGGGTCCTGAACCCCCACAACCGCCGCCTCCATTATCCCGTCCAACCCCATCACAAGCCGCTCTATTTCGAGCGGGCTTACCCGATGGCCGCCGATCTTCAGAAAATCCCTCCTTCGCCCGACGACAGATATGTCGCCGTCCTCATCCCTATAACCTATATCGCCGGTATAGAGCCATCCTTTCTTTAAAACCTTTTCGGTCTGGCGCTTATTATTCCAATAGCCTAACATGATATTATCGCCGCGCGCGGCTATCTCGCCCTCTTCGCCGACGCCGCAGACCCTGTCCGTCTCATCCACAATCTTGATCTCAACCCCCGGGACAGGCCTGCCAACCGAACCGGGCTTTATCTTCGCCAGAGGCGGATCCAAAAAGGTGAGCCTGGGGCCAGCCTCTGTCTGGCCATACATGAGAAAGAGCCTCTTACCGGGAAACGTCTCCAGAAGCTCCCGGGTAAGAGAAGGCGGCATCGCGTCGCCGGCCTGCATGAAATATTTTAAATACGGCAGTTTTCTGTCCTTAAGATTCGAGCCGCGCAAAAGGATGGCATAATGCGAAGAGACGCCGGCGAAACCTGTTGCCCGGTATTTTTCAATGACATCCAGCACCACATTCGGATACATGAAACGATTCTCCAGGATAACTGTCCCGCCCGCCAAAAAATGCGACAGGAGAAGCGACAACCCGTATATATAATAAAGCGGCAGGACGCACACTATCCTGTCTTTGCCCTTAAGCCCGGCGTATTTCATTACGGAGGCGGCATTCGAAATCAGATTCTTGTTGCTCAACATGACGCCGAGCGCGCCGGCGGTTGTCGTGCCGGAGGTGTAGACGATCAAGGCAAGGTCTTTCGGTTTCGCGTCCTGTCCCTTTTTGGCCTTCATCTTCCTGATAGCGGAATTGGCAAGGCCGGCCTTATCCTCAAAGGCCTTGCCGACATAGAGCGAGGACATAGAGGCGTCTATCGCCGCGGCGCTGATATCGGCGGCATCCTGGGTATAATTTAAAGGAACTGCCACACCCCCGGCCCTGGATATGGCGAATAACATGGCGCATGAGTTGATGGAATTAGTGGAGAGTATGCCAACCCTCTGACCCCTCCTCAACCCATTCCGGATCAGTTCTCCGGCAAATGACCGCACGAGGTCATTCAGTCTTTTATACGTGATTGAGCGGCCGTCTTCTATCAACGCGATATTGCGGGGCCATTTAATGGCGGCATTTGAGACTATCTTATGAAGCGAAGATATCATATCAGCCTTTTAAGGGAGCTTTTTGGTTATGTACTTCTCGAGATTATTCAATGTATCAAAGTTTTCCGGAACAATCTCAGTGACCTTGATCTTTATCCCATATTTATCGCGGATGAAACTGGTTAGCTCAATGACGCCTATCGAATCGATGATGCCTTTCTCCAGGAAAGAATCATCGTCGGATAGTTTTATGTCTTCATCGCCCAATAGATAATTGTCGATAATGAACTTTTTAAGTTCGGCTTTTATATCGATCTTCATGCGCTTTGAAATTCTTTATGAATATTTCATGGACCATTTGCAGGCTCAATATGCCGCAGACGGCCATGCTGTCTGTCTCGCCGACAGGGACATTGGGGTGTGTTTTAAGTTTATCGACCAGCTTCGAGGCGAAAACAGGCTCAAAGAAGCCTGCCTCCTTGATTTTCTTCGCGGACAATAACCCCGCGCAATCCCTGGATGGTTTCAGGGTCGGGGCGCGAAAAGGACGCTTCGGCCGCTTTAAAATCTTCTCGGGCAGCAGGCCCGCCATCGCCTTCTTAAGAAGGAATTTTTCATTCAAACCCCGCATCTTGACATGAGGCGGTATCCGGTTGGCAAATTCAACGAGCCGGTGGTCCAAAAAGGGATGGCGGACCTCCACGCTGTGCGCCATGGCCATCCTGTCGCCCTGGGAGGATAGGAGGTAATTAGATAAGAATAAAGATGCCTCTATATATTGCGCGCGCGCCATGTAATCCCATCGCCTGAAGCCGGCCGGAAGCGCCTCGGCCAATGCCGCCAGGCTGTTATAATCGCCAAGCCCTGATTTAAGATCGCCTGAAAAATACCGCTTTATCCGCGATGTCGTCTCCCAGCGCAGGATATGGGAGTAATATAAACTTCCGGCCTCTTCCAAGCGCCTGCCGAATATCTTCTTTAGATACGACGCGTCCCCGGACCTCGCCAGAGGGAGATATGGGTAGAGCCTCTTCAATAAAAGCGGCCGTTTTAAAGAGGCCTTGCGTTTGGCCCAGAATAACCTGGCCTTCACCTCCCTGAAAATATTATACCCCAATAAAAATTCGTCCGCGCCGTCTCCGACGAGGACAATCTTCAGCCCCTTCTGACGCGCCAGCCCGGATAAAAGATATAACGGCGCGGGCGCCGTCCTTAGGATCGGCGTCTCAGCATGCCATATGACGCGTCTGAAGTTAGCCGCTATATCTTTGGCCGCGCATGCGATACTGTGATTTTCCATCTCAAGATGTTTTATAATAATCCTTTGATATGGTCCTTCGTCATACCGCCTGTCTCTGAACCTGACGGAAAATGTTTCAAGCCCCTTGCCTATCCCGCCCTTCGCCAGACAAGCGACGCTCGATGAATCTATCCCGCCGCTTATATACGCGCCGACACCAACATCGGCCCTAAGCCGCAGCCTGGTCGCGTCTTCCAACAAGTCTTTGAGCCTTTCGACGTAATATGAGTCTTTCTTCTTCTCATATTCGCCTTCAGGCGGAAAATCCAGCTCCCAATACGTCCTGTCTTTAACGCTGTCCGGCTTAACCACGAGATAATGGCCCGGCCGAAGTTCCTGGATGCCGTCAAAGATAGTCCTAGGAGGTATTGTCGTCCAGAATGTGAATATTTCATCGATTGCCCTTATATCGAGCTTCGGCCTTACGCCGGGATAAGCGAGGATGGCTTTTATCTCGGAGGCAAAGATGATTGCCTTCGGGGTCCTCGTATAATAGAGAGGCTCTATTCCGAACCTGTCGCGCGCCATAAAAAGTTCGCGGCTCTCTTCATCCCAAATGGCGAACGCGAATTGGCCGTTTAATTTGGCAAGACAGCCGGCTCCGAACTCCTCATAAAGATACAATATAACCTCTGTATCTGAAGATGTCCGGAATACGCGGCCCATGCCTTTCAGCTCTTCGCGCAGTTCAATATAATTGAAGATCTCGCCGTTAAAGACTATCCATTTGGTTTTGTCTTCATTCGACATCGGCTGCTGGCCTTTTTCCAAATCTATGATTGCGAGCCTCGCGTGGCCTAAACCTATGCCGCCTGAGCGCCAGACCCCCTCCTCATCCGGCCCGCGGTGGCGCAAAAGCGCGATCATCCGCCTCAGGACGCCTTCCTGCGGCAGAGGAAGCGCATTATCAAAATTATAATACCCACATATCCCGCACATAATATTATTAAAATGGGGACAGGCTACTTTTTCCTAACGGGACGCTCTACAGCCTGCATTTACCTTGATGCTGTAGGGTGTCCCGATATGCTAAAAAGTAGCCTGTCCCCATTTTTATATGCCCAATCTCTTTTTTACCATATCAATGGTTTTTTTGCCGCCGGGAGATTTTATCCGCGCCAGGCCTTCAGCCCGGCTTATGCAGCCACCTCTTACAAGTTCCGCGATCTCTAGAGTATAAGGATGGAAGCCGTAACGGGCCGTGTGCGCTTCATTCGCGAGAGAATTGAGGAGGCAATTGGTGGAATTCGCGTCTACGCCGGCCGGCCTCACCCACCCGAGCCGCTTCATCTTCGCGGCTATTTTTTTCTCGTCGTAACCCAGGAACGCCAGCGGATGGACAAAATACGGAAAGTCTTTCTTCGCGTAATGGCGCTCGCCCAGAAAATATGCCTCAACGCCTTTCCCTGCCATCGCGACGAGCGCGCGCTTTGTGACATTTTCCATTCCCCTTAACATCGGCGGCGTTATCTTCAGCACTGATGACGTGATTGGAGCCTGGCCAGGCGACCATCCAAACCCTATAAAAGGTATATCCTTTTCTATCGCTAATTTTAGCGCGGTATATTTTACAAGGCCGATGCATGAGGTGCAAATGGCGCTCGCCCTCTCGAGGCTCTTCGCCGGATAGGGGGACTTTTTTAAAGCCTGCCTGAATATCTTTTTCAATATATCGAAGCGCGGCTTAAGTATTATGTGGTCCACGCCAAGCGCCTCAACGACATTCCTGATATTTACGAACGCCTGATGCGGCATGAAGCTATTGTTCAGGGTCAGGGCAAGCACCCTAAGCCCGTAGGCCTCCTTGAATACACTCAAGGCATATGAGCTGTCTTTGCCGCCGCTATACGCGACGAGGACGTCGTACTCACCCCTGCCCCGCACTTTTTTGACGAGCGACTCGAATCTGGCCCGATATTCCCTCTCTAATCGTTTGAGTTCAGCCCTCGTCTTCCGATTTTGGCAGAGACTGCATACGCCTGCCTCATCAAAATTTATATGCGGAAACCCCTCGGGCAGTACGCAAACCTTGCACCTCTTCATAACTTAGCCCTCGGCAAATGGAGTGAATACCTCAGTCGTGTCCAAATTAACTTTTCATCCCCTCACCCATTCCCTCTCCCCATAACCGTAGGGCAGACTTAAGTCTGCCCTACGGCTTCGGCAAATGGAGTGAATACCTGGTTCTTGAAATACTCCGTATAAACCTGCGAGCCCTCTTTATTGACGTGTATCATATCTCCGAAATGCTTATTCTCAAGATATAGGATAGGCGCATCGACAAAGTAGGCCCGGGGGTAGAGGCGTTTTAAGACCGTCGTGAATATCAGATAATCGCGGTTGAATCCTGTCTTCTCAAATATATCGTGCAGCTCTTTGGGCAGGACCATGCCAAGGAATACGATTCGGATATTATATGAAGACGCGAGGTTGACAAATTTGTCCAGATACTTCATATCGCGTTTTGAGATCGCAACTCCTCTTTGGATCCGATCGCGCGTCTTGGCGAAGTGGTCGTCCTCGATCGCCCGATCAGCCCTCGGCGACGGCATATACCCCCTATTCCTTATAAGCGTATCGACGAAGGCCCGATTGCCATAAGGATATTTATCTCTCACCGTAAGCCCAACCCTTCGTAAGTCAAGGCTCGCCCAATAGCGAAAGACGAAACACCGGCGCTCGGCCCACGACAGGTCCTTCCATATAGAGACGAACTCGGGGATGCTCACAAAATACCGCAATATCACAAAGAGCGAGTCTTTCGGATCTTCCGGATCCACAAATAAGAATATAACCTTCGGCGGTTTGCGCCTCTTTAAATACCGCTTGAGCAGCAGATAAAGTCCTTGAGGTTTCGCGCCCGGAAGGCAGAGGCTCAATAGTTTGCCGTTCACCTGGGCCGGGTTGATCCCTGTCCTCTGGAGGCTGTCCCCCATTATCAAATAGTCAGAGTCAGCGCTTTTATCTATGAACGTCTGCTCGTTTATGATGAGCTTATTCCAGAAGTCATCCACCAGATGCGGCCGCGCCGAATAGACGGCCGTCTCTGTTATTAAAAACAGCGCCAGGACGATCAGGAATCC
>JAHFGN010000069.1 GCA_023247415.1 Candidatus Omnitrophota bacterium | reverse complement strand
TGTCACAGGCGTTGTGACGCTTCCAAAAGGCGTTGAGATGGTGATGCCCGGCGATAACGTTAATCTGGAAGTCGCCCTGATAACTCCGATAGCCCTTGAGAAAGAGCTGAGGTTCGCCATAAGAGAAGGCGGACATACGGTGGGCGCGGGGGTTGTAACAGAGGTGATAGAATAGTTCAGAGCTGAGAGTTAAGAGTTGAGAGTTAAGAGTTTGTAGATTGAGGCAGAGAAAAATGGCGCACGCGCATATAGAAGTACAACAACAGAAGATACGGATAAGGCTAAGAGGCTATGACCACAGGTTATTAGATCTCTCTATGGCTGAGATAGTCGAGACCGCGAAGCGCACCGGCGCGCTTATATCGGGTCCGATACCCCTTCCGACAAAAAGAGAGATATTCACTGTGCTCAGGTCGCCGCACGTAGACAAGAAGTCGCGCGAACAGTTTCAATTAAAAACCCACAAGAGGATTCTGGATATAATAAATCCGACCTCAAAGACTATCGATGCGCTCAAGAAGCTTGCGCTGCCAGCCGGAGTGGATGTGGAGATTAGGTAGCAACCAGTAACCAGTAACCAGAAACCAGAGACGGTGTGTACAAAAGATGACGGCAGGTATACTAGGTAAAAAGCTGGGGATGACGCATATATATGACGAAAAAGGCGCGCTGACGCCTGTAACTGTCATAGAGGCAGGCCCTTGCTATGTCCTGCAGGTTAAGGACGCCAAGCGGGACGGTTACACCGCGATCCAGCTGTGCTACGGCGAGAAAAAGACATCGCGCGGCAATAAGGCGGAGATGGGCCGATTAAAGAAGGCCGGACGTGAAAAGTTAGCGCGCTTCGTGCGCGAGATAAGAGTCAGTGACGCCGCGCCGTATCAGGTTGGACAGAAGATAGCGGCGGATATATTCGCGGTTGGCGACTTCGTCGATGTCAACGGCACTTCCATCGGAAAAGGTTTTCAAGGCGGCGTTAAACGGTGGGGATGGGCTGGCGGGCCTGGAGGCCACGGCTCAATGTTCCATAGGGCCATCGGTTCGATACAATCAGGCGCCAGGCTTTCCCGGGTGACAAAGGGGCATCACATGCCAGGCCATATGGGTAATGCCGCGATTACCGTGCAGAACCTTGAAGTCTTGAGAGTCGACAGCCAGAATAGCTTTATAGCGGTACGAGGATCTATCCCCGGAGCCGCAAATTCATTCGTTATTGTAAAAGAGGCAAGAAAGCGGCCAAAGGGTTTCAAAAAACGCGTTGCTGTGGTCCTCCCTCCGAAAAAAGGGTTTAAGGCGGCTCCTAAGGCAGCGGCAAAGAAGTAGATAGTTCAGAGTTCAGAGTTGGGAGTTAATAGTTTATGGTAAAAAAGAAGAAGAAAGAAGAAAAGCTAAAGGCGTCCTTACCTATATATGATATGAAGGGTAAGGAGGTTGAGACGCTCGACCTTGATAAGGATATATTCGACGGCCGTGTCAATAAGGCGGTGCTGTATCAGGCGGTCATCGCGTACAACGCCAACCAGAGGGGCGGCCGGGCATCTACAAAGACGATAAGCGAAGTCTCGGGAGGCGGGAGGAAGCCATGGCCGCAGAAAGGCACCGGCAGGGCCAGGCACGCTTCGATACGATCGCCGCTGTGGCCGGGTGGAGGCATCATGCACGGACCGCATCCGAGAGACTTCCATTATCATATGCCGAAGAAGATATCACGGCTGGCGCTTGCGTCGTCCTTAAACGCGAAGTGGCAGGACAACAACCTGAAGGGGTTGGATTCCCTTGTCGTCGCTGAGCCGAAGACAAGGCTGTTCAAAGCTCTCATAAAGGCCCTAAAGTTAACGGGCAAGACCACCTTTGTGCTGGATGCAATAGATAAAAACACGCGTCTTGCGGCGAGAAATCTGGAAGAAGCGGTATTAAAGAATGTGAAAGACATAAATCTTATGGATATATTGAACAGCAAAAATGTCGTTATTACAAAGGCAGCGTTTGCCGGGCTGACGGAGAGGTTTAAAAGAGGATGAAAGACCCGCATGATATTGTAAAAAGCCTGATAAGGACGGAAAAAGGCTCCCAGGCTCAGGCGCAGAACAAATATCAATTTCTGGTTGACCGCAAGTCAAACAAGATTGAAATAAGAAAGTCCGTTGAGGACATATACAAGGTGAAGGTTTCCGCGGTCAATACAATAATGGCGCGGGGGAAATTGCGCCGCGTAAGATATGTAGCCGGAAAAACGCCCGACTGGAAGAAGGCGATAGTGACACTGAAAGAGGGCAGTAAGATAGACCTGGTGTAATATGGGAATAAAAAAATTTAGGCCGACAACTGACTCTCTGAGATGGACTGAGATCTCGGATTTCGAGGAGATAACAAAGGCCAGGCCGGAGAAGGGTCTTCTTGTGGCAAAACACTCCTCCGGCGGACGAAACTCCTACGGCCGCATAACTATCCGGCATCGCGGCGGCGGCCACAAGAGGATGATCCGCATCATAGATTTTAAACGCGACAGGCTGGATTCGCCGGCAAAGGTGGCTGCCATCGAGTATGACCCAAACAGGTCCTGCAGGATAGCCCTCATCAAGTATCAGGATGGGGAAAGCCGCTATGTGCTCGCGCCCAACGGGTTATCCGTAAACGACGAAGTCGTATCAGGCGCTTCGCCGGAGATAAAAGTTGGAAACTCCATGCCCCTTGAGAATATACCCGCCGGTATACCTATATGCAACGTTGAATTACGCAAAGGTTCAGGCGGCGTAATCGCGCGGTCAGCGGGAAACTCATGCATGATCATGGCCAAGGAAGGCGGTTTCGCGCACGTTAAGCTTCCCAGCGGTGAGATTCGGTTGATCAGAACAGACTGTTTCGCGACGATCGGCCAGATAGGAAACATCGAACACGACACGGTTTCCATAGGCAAGGCCGGCAGATCCAGATGGCTCGGCCGCAGGCCGTATTCCAGAGGCGTCGCGAAGAACCCGCACGATCATCCGATGGGCGGCGGAGAGGGGAAATCGAGCGGCGGACGGCACCCGACAACGCCATGGGGGAAAAAGACCAAAGGCCTTAAGACGCGCCATCATAAAAGATTGTCAGACAAATATATATTAAAGAGGAGAAGATAGCATAAGAAACCAGAAACCAGTAACCAGATTCTGGTTTCTGTACTCTGGTTTCTGGTTACTAAGCTATCTAAGGGTAAGAACATGTCAAGGTCAGCGAAGAAAGGTCCATACGTAGAAGAGAAGTTGTTGATTAAGGTTCAGAGGGCGATAAAGGCGAATGACCGGAAACCCATAAAGACCTGGTCCAGACGCTCAACGATAACGCCGGAGTTCGTAAGAATGACATTCTCTGTCTACAACGGCAGAAAGTTCACCTCTATCTATGTTACAGAGAATATGGTGGGCCATAAGATCGGGGAATTTGTGCCTACGAGGACCTTCAAAAGGCACGGCGCGGCGACTGAAGTATCTACCGAGTTGACATAGCATAGAAACAGATAACAGAAAACAGAAATGATCGCAAAGGCAGAGGCAAAATATATCCGGATAACGCCGAGGAAATTCAGGCAGATAGTGCCGCTTATAAAGGGCAGGCCTGTTGAAGAGGCGATGGCGATGTTAGTTTCCATCAATAAGAAGGCCTCTATATACGCCCTGGAGGCGCTGAAATCCGCGCTTGCCAACGCGAAGCGCCTGCACAAGGACATCGATACCTCAAATATCCGCGTATCCAAACTGATAGCGGATGGCGGCCCCATGTTCAAGAGATACAGGGCGGGTTCCATGGGCAGGGCCAGCATGATACGCAAGCGGACCAGCCACATTACTGTTGAGCTGGATAAGATCGAGTCCAGACCAAAAAAAGCCGAACATAAGCCAAACGCTGCCGTTGCGAAGGCGCCGGTGAAGGCAAAGTCTAAGGCAGCGGAAAAGCTCACTGCGCCGTCGGCAAAAGGAAAATAGAAAATGGGTCAAAAAGCGCACCCTTATGGTCTAAGAGTAGGCTACATATACAATTGGAAGTCCCGCTGGTTCGCCAATAAGCAGGATCTGCCAAAACTCCTGCTGGAGGATGTGAAGATACGGAAATTCATAAAGAAGACGCTCGCTTCAGCCGCTGTGTCAAAGATAGAGATAGAAAGGACGAGCAACAAGATACGCGTAATCATATATTCCGCCAGACCGGGCATAATCATCGGGCACCGGGGGCAGGAGATAGAGAGGCTGAAAGAGGAACTTCTTGCGGTTACGCCAAGAGAGGTTGAGATAGATATAAAGGAGGTAAAGAATCCGAGTCAAGACGCGCAGCTTATCGCGGAGAACATCGCCTTTCAGATAGAGAAGCGCATCCCCCATAAACGGGCGATGAAAAAGGCTGTCCAGGCCGCTCTGGATTCAGGCGCCAAGGGTGTCAAGATCATATGCGGCGGGAGGCTTGGCGGCGCGGAGATCGCCAGGAGAGAAAGCTACAGAATAGGGAAGATCCCCGCGCAGACCCTTAGGGCGGATATCGATTACGGATTCATCGAGGCCCTGACCACGTACGGATTGATCGGTATAAAGGTATGGGTATATAAGGGCGATAGATTAATCGATAAAGGCGGCCCGAAAGCCAGGCAGGAGTCCACCTAAGCCGTTTGCGAAAGGCAATAATATATGTTGATGCCTAAGAGGGTAAAATTCCGGAAGTACCACCGCGGAAAGATGCGCGGGACGAGTTTCAGGGGGGCGACTTTAAGTTTTGGGGAGTTCGGCCTGAAGGCGTTGGAGAACAACTGGGTCACAGACAGGCAGATCGAGGCCGCGCGCGTCACCTTGATGAGGCATGTGAAGCGCGGCGGCAAGGTGTGGATTAGAATATTTCCCGATAAGTCTATCACCAAAAAACCGGCCGAGACCAGAATGGGAAAAGGCAAGGGCGCGCCTGACCACTGGGTCTGCGTTGTTAAAAGGGGAAAGATATTGTTCGAAATGGAAGGGATACCCGCTGCCCTGGCAAAGGAATCGATGAGGCTGGCGGCCCATAAACTTCCCATACGGACAAAGTTTGTGGCAAGGACTTCTGTGTAGATATGCTAAAAGCGAACGAGATCAGAAATATGAGCGCTGATGAAGTTTCGAGAAAGCTATCCGACTTGAGAAAAGAGCTCTACAACCTGAGGACAGAGGCGAAATCAGGCAGGATAGAAAAACCGCACATGATATCCAGGACGCGCCGCGATATAGCGAGATGCGAGACGGTCTTGAAGGAGAAGAATGACAAGTCTAAATCGGTTTAAACGAAAAGAGCGCATAGGAGTAGTCGTGGGCGACAAGATGGACAAGACCGCGACAGTGCGGGTCGATCGGGTATACCATCACAAGATATACACGCGCACGATGAAGGCGTCCAAGAAATATAAAGTTCATGATGAGAAGGATGAGGCCAAGCTCGGAGACGTTGTGCGGATAGTCGAGACCCGTCCGATCTCAAAGACCAAGAGATGGCGTCTGGTCGAAATCATCAAGAAGGCTTAAAATATTGTTCTGTCGCTTAAATAAGGATTGTATTAGAATCAAAAATTAAAAATCAAATATCAAAATTTAGGAGTCGCTTACGCGACTTTGAATATTTAGGTCCGAAGAACACAACAATTTTGATATTTAATTTTTGATATCCTCAGTTCAATGAGGAAGTGCAACGCATAGGATATATATGTTAATCTATGCGTTATGGAAAATAAATATACACATCTCTCAAGCGAAGAGAGAGATAAAATAGCCGTCCTT
>JAHFGN010000030.1 GCA_023247415.1 Candidatus Omnitrophota bacterium | reverse complement strand
GGGGCAGCGTCGTAAGCTATTCGCTCGGGATAACGGACATCGACCCGCTGAAATACGACCTCCTCTTCGAGCGGTTCCTGAATCCGGAGAGGGTCTCCCTGCCGGATATAGACATAGATTTCTGTTTCGAGCGGCGGGGCGAGGTCATCGATTATGTAGTCAACAAATATTCAAAAGATAACGTAGCGCAGATCATAACCTTCGGGACCATGTTGGCCAAGGCCGTTATACGAGATACCGGCCGGGCCATGGGAATGCCGTACAGCGATGTCGACAAAATCGCGAAATTGGTTCCCAACGATTTAAATATGACTCTGAAGGCGGCGCTCGAGCAGGAACCCGAACTGAAAAATTTATACAAGACAGATCCCAGGATAGCCGAACTGATAGACACATCCATGGTCCTGGAGGGCCTGACCCGCCACGCCTCCACGCACGCGGCAGGCGTGGTGATAAGCGAAAAGCCCCTGGTAAATTACTCGCCCTTGTATAAGACCCAGGATGATCAGATCACAACCGGTTATCCGATGACATCTTTAGAGAAGATAGGCGTCATGAAGATGGATTTTCTGGGCTTGAGGACGCTTACTGTGATAAGCGAGACCGTGAAGATAATAAAAAGGACCAGGAACGCGAGTTTGGATATAAATACGATACCGATGGATGACGCAAAGGCCTTTGAGCTCCTCTCGAACGCGGAGTCATTCGGGATATTTCAGTTAGAAAGCTCCGGCATGCGGGACCTGCTCAAAAAATCCAAACCGGAGCGGTTCGAAGATATAATCGCGCTTATCGCGCTGTTCAGGCCGGGCCCCATCGGAAGCGGGATGCTGGATGACTATATCAAGCGCAAGCATGCCCAGACAGAGATACGTTATGACCACAAGCTCCTCGAACCGATTCTAAAAGATACCTACGGAATAATAGTCTTTCAGGAGCAGGTCATGAGGATAGCCGGCGACCTGGCCGGATTTACGATGGCGCAGGCGGATAACTTGAGGCGGGCAATGGCGAAGAAGACGCCTGAGATCATGACCGAGGCGCGCCGCCATTTCGTAGAAGGCGCGAACAGAAACGGTATAGACACGAAGACCGCCGAGAAGATATTCAATCAGATAGAGTACTTCGCGGGGTACGGGTTCAATAAGAGCCACTCGGCGGCATACGCCATGATAAGTTACAGGACAGCCTACCTCAAGGCGAACTTTCCCATCGAATTCATGACAGCGCTTCTGACCAGCGAAAAGGACAACCTCGACAAGGTCGCTGTCTACATAAACGAGGCGATGAAGATAGGGATCAAAATCCTGCCGCCTGATATAAATGAGAGTTTCGCGAACTTCACCGTCGTGGGAGATTCCATAAGATTCGGCCTGGCGGCCATAAAAAATGTAGGAGGGGGAGCGATAGATTCTATCATATCGACGAGAGAAAAAGGCGGAGGATTCAAATCGATCTATGATTTTACGGAACGCGTGGACCCAAGGCTTGTGAACAGGAAGGTGATCGAGAGCCTGATAAAATGCGGCGCCCTAGATTCGTTAGGGCTTCACCGTTCACAGGCCGCGGCCATGATAGACAAGGCGTTGGAGGTCGCCGGAGGCATACAGAAAGACAGGATGAACGGCCAGTTCTCATTCTTCGACAAGTTCGAGGACGATACCAGTTTCAAGAAGACCTTCCAGGAGGTCCCGAATATACCGGAATGGCCCGAGAACCAGCTCCTCGCGTATGAGAAGGAGATGCTGGGATTCTATATCACAAAACACCCTCTCGCCAGATACGAAAAATTGCTCGAGACCTACTCCACATGCAAAATTACAGAGCTCGGCGCGCTGCGGGACGGCAATGAGGTCCTGATAGGCGGCATACTGAACAAGGTCAAGATTACCGTTACAAGGCGCACGCAGGAGAAGATGGCGATTGCCACCCTGGAGGATTTAAGCGGGACATGCGAGATGCTCGTATTCCCATCGACGTTCGCCAAATTCGGAAATCTCATGAAGGCCGACACAATCATCTTTGTAAAAGGGAAGGTAAGCCTGCGGGAAGAGGAGCCGAAGATATTGGCGGATGAGGCAACGCCGCTCGATCAGGTTAAGTCTAAATATACGAAGGCGGTCGCCATATCATTGGTCACGACAGGTTTGGCGCGCGCCACCCTCGAGGACCTCAAGAGGATTCTGACGCGGTATCCGGGGAGTGTGCCCGTCCTTTTAAATTTTCTCACCCCTGAGGGCGATCGGGTCAAGGTCGCCGCCGCCAAAAACATATTAGTCGAACCCCACAACGGTCTGGTGAGCGACATCGAAAAGACCTTCGGCAAAGACGTCATAAGCTTTAAGGTTTGACTTTTGGGAGATGTTGAGGCTATGATAGACAAGCGGACAGAAGGCAATACCCGGGACCTGAGCAGTTTCCTCGAATCGTGGGGGAAATTTCATCAGCTCTATAATGAGGTGACCGCTAAACCGATTGTCACAAAAGAGGATGAGGCTGTATTCGTAGAGACGAAGGAGCTTATCAGGAAGAAATACGATGAGTTGAGGCTCAGGCTGGAATTCCAATACATGCCCTTCAGCAGATTGACGGACCCCATAGTCGACATACTGGCCCTGGATACCATTTCGCATATGTCTGAGACGAAGCTGAAGAAGATGGAGGATGACTGGAACGACGCGTACATATTTTTAAATAATATATTGGAACGGCTTAAGAATAGAAAAAGACGGCTGGAGCATTTCAGCGGTGTCGGGGTATGGGCCAAGCGCCTATTTGAAAAAATCGGAGGTGAGGGCAGATGACTAAACGCGATTTGGTTGTAAAGGTTGCGGAAGAGACGGACGTAAAACAGCAGGATGTGAAGAAGGCCGTCCAGAAATTCTTAGACGGCATCATAGATACCCTGGCGAAGAATCAGACGATCGAGCTGAGGAATTTCGGCGTCTTTAAGGTAAGGTCCAGAAAACCCCGGCGCGGAAGGAACCCGAAGACAGGCGCGGCTGTCGATGTGCCGGCGCGCAAAGTGGTTGTATTCAAGCCAGGCCGTCTAATGAAGAAGAAGGTGCATTGAGTATGCCAAAGGTGATTAGGGGGATGAAGGACATATTGCCTGACGAAGTCTCACGCTGGCAGAAGATAGAGTCTGCCTCAAGAGATGTATTTCGTCTATTCGGATATAGGCAGATAAGGACGCCCGCCTTGGAGGAGACCGCGTTATTTGTAAAATCAATTGGCGGCGAGACGGATATAGTCCAGAAGGAGATGTTCTCTTTCCGTGATAGGGGGGAGCGCGACGTATCCCTGCGGCCGGAGGGGACCGCGCCTATAGTAAGGGCGTATCTCGAGGCGAGCCTCCACAAGACAAGCCCGTTTCAGAAATTATATTATTTGGGCGCGATGTTCAGGGCGGAAAGGCCCCAGGCAGGACGCATGAGGCAATTCCACCAGATAGGCGCGGAGGCGATCGGCTCTCCTGACCCGGCGATCGACGCTGAGATAATAGCGCTTGAAGCGAGGATATTGGATTCATGCGGGATAAAAGATTACATACTGCGGATCAACAATCTTGGATGCAAGGATGACAAGAAGCGTCTTTCAAGAACTTTGAAAGACGCGCTGACCGATAAAAAGGCGATGCTTTGCGACGATTGCAAGAGGCGTCTTGCGATAAATCCTTTAAGGGTAATAGACTGCAAGAAGGACAATTGCAGGGACGCCTTGAGGGGGACCCTCAAGAACATAAAATTTTTGTGTGAAGGCTGCATTGGACATTTTGACAGCGTCAAGGCCCTTTTAGACATTCTAAGGATAAAGTATCTGTTAGACCCGTATATAGTGCGGGGGTTGGACTATTATACCAGAACTGTCTTTGAGGTTTCTCACAGCAGGCTGGCTAGGGGACAGGACGCTGTCGGCGCCGGAGGCAGGTACGACAATCTTATATCAGACATGGGCGGGCCAGAACTTGGCGCATGCGGATTCGCCCTCGGGATAGAACGGATGATTATGGCGATGGGCGAAGGCGCGTCAGACTTTGGCGGGGGAGAGGCGTATATAACGGCATATATCGCTGCGGTTGGCGAGGCAGCGCATAAGAGGGGTTTCGGCATATTGAATGACCTGCGCTCAGCCGGCATCGCGTGCGACATGGATTATGAGGCGAAGTCGCTCAAGGCGCAGATGCGTTCGGCCGATAAATCAAAAGCAAGGTTCGCAATTATAATAGGCGATGAAGAACTCGCCTCCGGCGAGGCTGTTGTGCGAAATATGGCGACGAAAGAGCAGCGGCGTGTAAAACTAGAGGATATCGTTTCCAGCATCGGGACACCCTGCCATGATTAGCATTTGGTCTGGTCGTAGAGCGTCGGAGTTCGTGGATTGAATATGTTGCGAACACATAACTGCGGTGAATTGAGCGAGAAGGATATCGGCAAGCCGGTAGCGCTGTGCGGATGGGTTGGCGCGAGGCGCGACCATGGCCAGTTGATATTCATCGATTTAAGAGACGGCTATGGCATCACCCAGATTGTCTTCAATCCAGAACGCGATAAGGCCCTTCATAAACAGGGCGAGATGCTGCGCTCAGAATTTGTCGTAAGGGTTGAAGGCACGCTCGAGAGGAGGCCCGCGAATACAGAGAATGACAGGATCCCGACAGGCCGCGTGGAGATTATTGTGACGAAGATAGAGATCCTGAACGAGTCTATCACCCCGCCGTTTGAGATAATGGACGCGATATCGGTCACTGAAGAGTCGAGGTTGAAATACAGATACCTCGATTTGCGCCGGCCGCTCATGCAGAAGAGCCTGAGATTGAGACACAAGGTTTGCAAACTGACGCGGGACTATTTTGATTCCAAAGACTTCATCGAGGTGGAGACGCCCGTGCTCACAAAATCGACTCCGGAAGGCGCGAGAGACTATCTGGTCCCATCGAGGCTCAACCCGGGCATGTTCTATGCCCTTCCGCAGTCTCCGCAGTTATTCAAGCAGCTTATGATGGTCGCGTCTTTGGACAGATATTTCCAGATCGCGAAGTGCTTCCGCGACGAGGATTTAAGGGCTGACAGGCAGCCGGAATTCACTCAAATAGACATTGAGATGTCGTTTGTGACAGAAGAGGATATATTCGAACTCTCCGAAGGATTGATGAAAAAGTTATTCAAAGAGGCTGTCGGGGTAGATCTAAAGACCCCGTTTCCGCGCATGACTTATGCCGAGGCGATGGCGCGCTTCGGCTGCGACAAGCCCGATACGAGATTTGGCATGGAGTTGGCGGAGATCAGCGGTATAGTGGAAAAGAGCAAATTCAAAATATTCCAAGAGGCGGTGAAGTCAAAAGGCAGGGTCATAGCGTTAGCCGCCAAAGGGTGCGGCTCTTATTCGCGCGGCCAGATCGATGAACTGACAGAATTTGTGAAAGGCTGCGGCGCCAAGGGTCTCGCCAATTTCAAGGTAGAAAAAGGCCTCCTCACCTCGCAGATAGATAAATTTTTCTCTAAGGAGGAGTTGTCCGCGATAAAAGACGCGTCTTTAGCCTCCGACGGCGATATGGTATTTATAGTCGCGGACAAAGAACGAATAGCGTATGACGCGATGTCGGCGCTGCGGAAACTGCTCGGCAATAGGCTCGGCCTGATTGACGAGAAAAGATTCGATCTTTTATGGGTTGTTGACTTTCCCCTGTTCAAGTATAACGAGGAGGGAAAGAGGTGGGAGTCCGAGCACCATCCTTTTACTTCGTGCCGGCCGGATGATGTGAAATTTCTGGATAGGCCTGATGATCTCAGGAATGTCAGGTCCAGATCGTATGATCTGGTCATCAACGGGACAGAGATGGGATCCGGAAGCATAAGGATACACGAGAAGTCGATGCAGGAGAGGATATTCAGGATAATAGGCCTGGGTGAGGAGGAGGCGAGGGCCAGGTTCGGATTTTTGTTGGACGCGTTTAAATTCGGCGCGCCTCCGCACGGCGGCGTCGCGTTCGGGCTCGACAGGCTGCTCACCTTCTTTGTCGGATGCGAGTCGATACGCGATGTGATAGCGTTCCCCAAGTCGCAGAGGGCATTCTGCCCGCTCACCAGTGCCCCATCTCATGTCGACCAAAGGCAGTTGGACGAGCTTAGTATAAGGATTAAGAAATAACGCGTTAGTTTATAGTTAACAACCTATACTTTATAGCAGAAAGGAGAAAAAATGAAAAATATTTCGGCATTTATCATATGCGTCAGCGCTGCCGTCACATTGGCCGGGTGCGGCGTCAGGTCGATACATCCGCAGAAGTTCGACAGGGTGGACCAGAAGATTGTAGGGAACAGGGGATATCTGAAAGGCACACCTCCTCCGGCAGAGGACAGGACCGGCCTGAAGAGGGAGCTTATGGCGGTCGATGTGGACCTTGGCGTCGAGGAGAGCGGGGTTTCTAAGGTTGTAGAGAAAATGGCAAGGCCTGCAAAAGCCGCGGCAGAGGAAGAGAACATAAAGTGAGGACAAACATCTGGAAAAGACGATTAAGTTAAAGAATACAAATGAGGCGAAGACCCTGTGCGGCACAAATGACGAGAATCTGAACGCCATGGAGCGGGAGCTCCGCGTAAAGATCGTCGCGAGAGGGGATGTCTTTAAGATAACGGGCTATGAGAAGGACGCGGAGAAGGCCTGCAGGCTGATAGAAGAACTCCTCCTCACAATAAGAAACGGCGGATTGGTAAAGAAGCACGAGCTCCTCTATGCCATAAAAGCGGTTAAGGACTCCCCCGATCTGGAACTCCACAACATATATCTCGACCGCATAGAAGTATCCTCCAAAAGATTATACATAACGCCTAAGTCGAAAGGGCAAAAGGAGTATGTCGACGCGATACGCCATTACGATATAGTCTTCTGTGTCGGGCCCGCAGGCACCGGAAAGACATATCTGGCCATGGCCATGGCGGTAAACGCGCTTAGAAAGGGGATCGTGTCGAGGATAATACTCACACGCCCGGCTGTGGAGGCCGGCGAGAGCCTCGGCTTTCTTCCGGGCGATCTGTACGCAAAGGTCACCCCATACCTAAGGCCTCTTTACGACGCCCTGTATGACATGATGGACTCAGACGAGATTGAGAAGAATGTCGAACGCGGCGTCATAGAGATCGCTCCGTTGGCCTATATGAGGGGCAGGACCCTGAACGACTCCTTTATAATCATGGATGAGGCCCAAAATTCCACCCCGGAGCAGATGAAGATGTTTCTAACGAGGTTAGGTTTTGATTCCAAAACTGTCATAACCGGCGATGTGACGCAAAGCGACCTGCCTACATATAAAAGCTCCGGCCTGATACAGGTCCAATCCGTGCTGAAAGATATTGAAGGCATAAAATTCATATATCTAAAAGGCGAAGACGTGGTCAGGCACGAACTCGTTCAGGAGATAATAAAGGCGTATGACGCGCACCGGGAGTAGAAGGGAATGGGGCCTTTTAAACTTTCTCGCCAGCTTCGCGCTGTTGGCCCTCTTTCTGGCTGTATCGCTCGGCATTGCCCGCATAGGCGCCGGGCCTTCCTACGTAAGTCTAAATGAAGGGGATATCGCCCCCAATTCCATATACGCGCCATATGACTTTATCTATCCATTAAAGGCGGGGGCCGCAGGCGTTCCGCGGGGCGCGCAGCCTGTCTATGAGATACAGAAAGTAAAAAAGAACGAGCTTATCGTCGAGAAGGGCGCCCGCATAACAAAACAGCATCTGGCGATGTTGGGTCCGCTATACAGATTCTACTATAAAATCAGCACGTCCTCGTACGCGCTTGGCCTGGCGCTATTTATGATGATGATAATAGGCGTCTTCCTGATATATCTTCGCCGCACAGAACCAAAGACGGCCGCCAATTTAAGATATCTGGGCATAGTCTGCCTGCTTGACATATTATTGTTTACAGGATGCAAGGTCATCGCGCTTTTATCGGCCAATATCTATTTTTTGCCATTCACCGCCTTCATGATGCTCACCGCCATGCTGATATCTTCCAATACAGCCGTAATAAACTGCGTCCTTTCGAGCATGGTATGCGCGGTTTTATTTTGGGGGAAGGCGGACGCGCTGCCGGTCTTTCTCACCAGCGGCCTCATCGGGATATACGCGGTCGGGGATTTACGCTCCAGATTCCAGATAATCGCGGCCGGCCTTAAGGCGGGCGCGGCGGCATCGCTGTCAATAGTTGCCCTTGAACTTGTGAATTCCTCAGGACGCGGGGTATGCCTGTCCGACGGCATATGGGGCATATCTAACGGCGCGCTGTCCAGCTTCATAGTCATGGGGCTCCTCCCGGTCCTGGAGCACGCCTTTAAACTCTCAACCAACATAACGCTCCTCGAGCTGTCGGATATGAGCCATCCGCTCTTAAAGGAGCTGGCGCTTAAGGCGCCCGGCACATATCTGCATAGCCATCTCGTCGGAAATCTCGCGGAGGCCGCTTGCGAGGCGATTGGCGCCAATTCGCTGCTCGCTCGGATAGGCTCCTATTATCATGATATAGGCAAGATCCATAAAGCGGAGTATTTCAGCGAGAACGAGACAACCGTCAAATCCAAACACGAGAGGCTTAAGGCCTCGATGAGCTCGCTCGTCATAGGAAACCACGTCAAGGAAGGAATGGACATGGCCCAAAGATTTAATCTGACGAGACAGATAACCGACATCATACAGCAGCACCACGGCACAGGACTCATGTACTTCTTTTATAAAAAGGCGCTGGAGGATATCAACGGATCGGGAGCGCTTAAAGAGCAGGACTACAGATACCCGGGCCCGAAGCCCCAAACGAAAGAGGCCGCCGTCGTCCTTCTGGCGGATTCCGTTGAGGCCTCTTCGCGGACCCTCACAGATCCTACACCCGGCAAGATACGAAACATGATACAGCGGGTGATAAACAATAAATTCATAGACAACCAGTTAGATGAATGCGACCTCACCCTTCGCGATCTTTTCAAGATTGGCGAGGCATTTGTCAGGATATTGATAGCCGCATTTCATGTCCGGACAGAATATCCTGTTTCCTCTCCCGACGGCAGGCAGGGGCTGAGGGGTAACTCCTGCACATAATAAAGATCACAAATCTGAACAGAAGATTTTCCATTAACGCCGGATTCGCGCGGGGCCTGGCGCTGGATATAGCAGGCTATATAAAACCGGCTCAAAGACAAATTGATATAATATTCTTAGACTCAAAATCTATCAGGAGGCTGAACCGAAAATTCAGGCAAGAAGCCGGCGCGACAGACGTCTTGAGTTTTGATCTTGAGTCATTGGCAAATATATTTATATCGCTGGACGCGGCCAGGACGAACGCCAAACGTTTTGGGTCCTCGTTTGAACGGGAAATTGTGTTATATATGATTCACGGCATGCTGCATCTGGCCGGTTATGACGACGGGGCCGAAGCGTCTCGCGTTAAGATGAGGACGCGCCAAGAGCGCTTGTTAAACCGCATATGCGAGAGCAGAGATTTATCGAAAGTTTTAACGCGAGCCTAGAAGGGTTCATCTATGTCCTGAAGACGCAGAGGAACATGCGGATACACTATCTCGCGTCCGTTCTGATAATCCTCCTGGGGATCTGGTTAAACCTCTCCATAACAGAGCTCATGATACTCTCTGTCACCATAACTATTGTTCTGGTCGCGGAGATGGCCAATACCGCCATGGAGCACATGGTAGATATAGTAAAGACCGAACTCCACCCTCTCGCTAAGATAATAAAGGATGTCGCCGCAGGTTCGGTGCTCGTAGCGTCCATCAACGCTGTGATAATCGGCTACATATTATTTTCCGGCAAGACGCCTTTCAATGTCGAAGAAGGGCTCTCCAGGGTAAGGCAGTCTCCGTGGCATGTCAGTTTTATAGCGCTGATCCTCGTCTTCAGTTTAGCGGTGATAGGAAAAGTGATATTTCACAAGGGGACGCCGCTTCGCGGAGGCATGCCGAGCGGGCATGCCGCCGTCGCGTTCGCCGTATGGACGATAGTGACGTTTTTGACGACGAACAGCATCGTAATCATACTGACGTTCCTGATGGCGTTCTTGATAGCGAGGCACAGGATAAAGGACGCGGTCCATACGATATGGGAGGTCGCGGCCGGCAGCCTCCTTGGCATTCTTGGCACGATTCTGATATTTCAACTGCTGAAGTAGATGGCTATCAATAAAACGGAAGCGATTGTGTTGAGGCACCGCGAGCTCAGAGAGACGAGCCTGATAGCTACTTTTTATACCAGGGATTTCGGAAAGATAAACGGCGTTATCAAGGGGGTTCGGGGAGAGCGCTCTCAACATGTCGGCGGCGCCCTGGAGCTATTCGCGCGCGATGAGATAGTCTTTTATGAAAAGAAGGGAAGCGATCTTTTTCTTGTCTCGCAATGCGAGCTGATAAACTTTTTTCCGTCCATAAGGTCCGATCTCGAGAAACTCTCTTACGCGTCTTATCTCGTAGAGCTGACGGATTCGGCGACTCCTCTCGGAGAAAAGTCTGAAGAAATATTCACGTTATTGTCCAAATCGCTCGGACTTCTGTGCGCCAAGGCCAGCGCCCGGCGCGCTGCCAGGATATTTGAGATTAAATTCTTAAAGATACTGGGGATGATGCCGGCTATGGAGAGGTGCGCTGTCTGTTCCGGCAGCGTTGACGACGGCGGGAGATTCAATCTAAAAGCCGGCGGCCTGGTATGCGGGTCCTGCGGCGCTTCCAGCGGGCCGTCTTTTCCTATTTTACGCGGGACGCGCGAATTTATAAAACATATCGCGTCCTCAGATTTTGAGAGGGCAAGCAGAATTAAGGTGGCTGAAAGGGTGGGCAAGGAGCTGGAGGCCATTTTGCGCAAGTTCATCGACTACCACATCGGCCGCCGTCTGAATACAGTCGCGTTCCTCGCCAGCATAAAGTAGGCTGTACCTAAATACCCCCTCACCCTATCCCTCTCCCCATGCGGGCCTTCTCGCCCGCTAGGGGAGAGGAAAAAGGTGAGGGGGAAGGGCTTAATTTGGACAATGAAATAGAGCGTCGATTGATTATTGCTTTTTCGATAAGGGTGTGTTAGCATATATAAAATTTGGTTAAGGAGCGATTTATATGCCTGTCGATATGACGAAGATAGTCTCGTTGTGTAAGCGCAGAGGATTCGTCTTCCAGTCCAGCGAGATATACGGCGGGATGGGGAGTGTCTGGGATTACGGTCCGCTGGGGGCTGAACTCAAGCGCAACGTCAAGGAGGCCTGGTGGCGCGCCAATGTCTATGAACGGGACGATATCGAAGGCCTGGACGCCGCGATCCTAATGCACCCCAGGGTTTGGGAGGCCTCAGGCCATGTTGCAAGTTTCGCTGATACGCTTGTAGACTGCATCACCTGCAAAAAACGCTTCAGGGTGGACAAGATCCAGCCCGGCTCCAAAAAATGCCCTGAATGCGGCGGAGCGCTGACCGAACCACGCCAATTCAATCTGATGTTCAAGACCCACTGCGGGGCCGTTGAGAACGAAGAAGGCATCGCCTACTTGAGGCCTGAGACGGCGCAGGGGATATTTGTAAATTTTAGCAATGTGATCGACAGTTTAAGAAGAAAGATCCCATTCGGAATAGCGCAGACCGGAAAGGCGTTCAGGAATGAGATAACCACCGGAGACTTCACATTCCGCTCGCGCGAGTTCGAACAGATGGAGATCGAATATTTTGTAAAACCTGGGACAGACGAGGAGTGGTACCGCAAGTGGGTACAGGAGAGGCTTAACTGGTATATCAGATTCGGCATAAAGAAGGAGAATCTGAGGCTTAGAGAGCACGCGAAGGATGAGCTGGCCCACTACGCGAAAGCGTGCACGGATATCGAATATCTCTTTCCCATGGATTGGCGCGAATTAGAGGGCATAGCCAATAGAACAGATTTCGACCTTAAAGCGCACGCGAAGACCAGCGGAAAGACGCTGGAATATTTCGACGATCAGGCAAACGAGCGCTACATACCGTATGTCATAGAGCCGTCCGGGGGAGTAGACAGGGCTGTCCTGGCATTCCTCATAGATTCGTACAGAGAGGAAGTGGTCAGGAAAGAAAAGAGGGTCGTGCTCGGTCTGCACAAGGCCCTGGCTCCCGTCAAGGCCGCGGTCCTGCCGTTATTGAGGAATAGAGATGAAGTAGTTAGAATGGCTGAAGGGATAACAGGCGACCTGCGGAGCGCGTTTAGAGTTATGTATGATGACACCGCGTCCATAGGCAGGCTCTACAGACGCCAGGATGAGATCGGGACTCCTTACTGCGTCACCGTAGATGTAGACAGCCTTACGGACAAAAAGGTAACTGTCCGTGACAGGGATTCGATGGAGCAGGATAGGGTTGAGGCGTCAAATTTAAAAGCGTATCTGTTAGATAAACTTGAAGGAGATTGAGGCGATGAGTGGTTCGAATAAGAAGTATGTATATTCGTTTGGCGGAGGAAAGGCTGACGGCAATGAGGGCATGAAGAACCTGCTTGGCGGCAAAGGGGCAAACCTCGCTGAGATGGCAGGACATTCGAGGCTTCGTCTCCCGGTTCCGCCGGGATTTACTATTACCACAGAGGTCTGCGCTTATTATTACGCCAATAAGAAAAAATATCCCGCGGCGCTAAAGGCCCAGGTGGATAAGGCGATCGCGAATATCGAGAAGCTGATGGATAAAAAATTCGGAGATCCGAACAATCCTCTGCTGGTGTCAGTGCGCTCAGGCGCGAGGCGCTCTATGCCGGGCATGATGGAAACCGTGCTGAACATAGGCCTTTCAGAGCGGACGATCCCGGGCCTGGTGAAACTTACCGGCAATGAGCGTTTTGTATATGACGCCTATCGCAGGCTTATCATGATGTACGCGGATGTAGTCATGGAGAAGGCAGCCGGCATCGAACCTGCGGACGATGGGTCAGGAATAAGAAAGCAGTTAGACAGGATGATGGATGAATTGAAAAAGGAAAAAGGATACAAGGCCGATACAGACCTGAAGGCCGCCGACCTAAAAGAATTATGCGCGCTCTTTAAGGAAAGGGTGAGGGCCGTTTTGAAAAAGCCTTTTCCCGACGATCCGCAGGAGCAGTTGTGGGGAGGTATCGGAGCGGTTTTCGCGTCATGGAACGGCAGGCGCGCCAAGAGCTATAGGAAGATAGAAGGCATACCCGATGAATGGGGAACGGCCGTGACGGTTCAGACAATGGTCTTCGGAAACATGGGCGGCTCCTCCGCCACAGGCGTCGCCTTCACGCGGGACCCGGGAAACGGCGAGAATAAATTTTACGGCGAATACCTCATCGACGCGCAGGGAGAAGACGTTGTCGCGGGCATCCGCACGCCGGCCCCCATAAATAAATACTCAAAGAGCGAACACAACAAGGACCTAAAGACCCTGGAAGAGGTGATGCCCAAGATCTATAAAGAACTCTACGGCATCCAGCGCAGGTTGGAAGGACATTACCGCGATATGTTAGACATAGAATTTACAATAGAAAAAAATAGGCTCTTCATGCTGCAATGCCGCGTGGGAAAGAGAAACGGCCCGGCAGCGGTCAGGATGGCGGTCGATATGACTAAAGAGGGGCTCATCAAAACTCAAGAGGCTGTGTTGAGGGTTACGCCAAGCCAGCTTGACGAACTGCTCCACCCCATGCTGGATGCCAAAGCCGAGAAGGAGCTGAAACCTATAGCCAAAGGCCTGCCGGCAGGCCCGGGAGGAGCGTCGGGGATGGTGGTATTTACCGCCGACGACGCTCAAAACTGGGCGAAGGAAGGGAAGAGGGTAATACTCGTTAGAGAAGAAACGTCCCCAGAAGATGTCCATGGTATGCATTCGGCGCAGGCCGTTCTTACAGGAAAAGGCGGCATGACATCGCATGCCGCGCTTGTGGCAAGAGGTTGGGGCAAGTGCTGCATAGTAGGCTGCGGCGCCATCCATATCGACGCTAAAAACAAAAGATTCACCGTTGACGGCAGGACGGTAAAAGAGGGAGACTGGATCACGCTTAACGGCACAAAGGGGAACGTCTATTCGGGCGAGATCCCGCTGGTTGAGCCGGATATAGAAAAGGACGTTACATTCAGGACATTTATGAAAATCTGTGACGGCGCGCGCCGGCTAAAGATCAGGACCAACGCCGACAGGCCGGAGGATGCCGTTGTCGCGCGCAAATTCGGCGCTGAAGGGATCGGCCTCTGCAGGACAGAGCATATGTTCTTTGGGCCGGACAGGATAAAGTCTATGCGGAAGATGATCCTCGCTGAAGATTTACCCGCCAGAAGGGCTGCCCTCGCCGAGCTGCTGCCTTACCAAAGAGATGATTTTAAAGGCCTGCTGAAGGCGATGGAAGGCCTGCCTGTCATTATACGTCTTTTAGACCCGCCGCTGCATGAATTCCTGCCTCAGGAAGACGATAAGAAGGAAGAGCTGGCGAAAGAACTCGGGATATCCATGGAGCGGCTCAATGTGAGGATCCAAAAGCTGCACGAACTCAATCCCATGTTAGGCCACCGCGGCTGCAGGCTGGGCATAACCTATCCTGAAATAACCGAGATGCAGGTCGAGGCCATCTTCGAGGCGGCAGCCCGTCTCACGAAGGAAAAGGTGAAAGTTCTGCCGGAAGTCATGGTCCCTGTTGTCGGGACAAAGGCCGAGATAAAGAATCAGTACGATGTGATAAAGGCAAAGGCTGATGAGGTGCAGAAGCGATATGGCGTAAAGCTAAATTTTATGATCGGCACCATGATCGAGATACCAAGGGCGGCGATAACAGCTGACAGGATAGCCGAGGTCGCTGAGTTCTTTTCATTCGGGACGAATGACCTGACGCAGATGACGTTCGGCTTCTCAAGGGATGATATAGGCGGCTTTCTGCCGGATTATCTGGAGAAGAAGATACTGCCGAAAGACCCGTTTCAGACCATAGACAGGGACGGTGTCGGAACGTTGATGGCGATGGCGATAGAGCGCGGCCGCAGGACGAGGCCGGGCATTGAGGTGGGTATATGCGGCGAACATGGCGGTGACCCGGACAGCATAAAGTTATGTCATGAACTGGGTATGGACTATGTGAGCTGTTCGCCTTACCGCGTGCCGATCGCGCGCCTTGCGGCGGCGCAGGCTAATGCAGGAAGGCAGAGGGGTCATGGACGCAATTAAGCTGTATCTGAAAGATATTAAGAAACTTCCGCTTTTGACGGCAGAAGAAGAACGTACACTCGCTGAACGGATAAAAAAAGGAGACAAGACAGCGCGGATCAAGATGATCCAGTCCAACCTGCGCCTTGTCATAAACATATCCAAGAAGTACCGATACCTTGGCGTCTCGATGCTGGACCTGATTGAAGAAGGGAATCTCGGCCTGATGAAGGCCGTTGAGAAGTATAATCCCAAAAGGGGTTACAGGTTTTCCACGTATGGGGCCTGGTGGATAAAACAGTATATCACGCGGGCCATAGCCAATCAGGGCAAGACCGTGAGGATCCCTGTTTATATCATAGAGTTGATGATGAGGTTCAAAAAGGTATCCGAGCATCTGGCCGCCACATTAAAGAGGAGGCCGAAACTCAACGAGATCTCCAAGAGGATGAAACTCCCGATAAAACGCGTCAAACAGATAAATAAGATGGTGACAGGCATATCCAGCCTCAACGCGCCGATAGGTGACGAGGGGTCCGCGGAATTCATGGACCTGATAGAGGATGAGAACATGGTATCCGCAATAGACGAGATATCGGGATTCCTGATGCAGGAGAGGATCGAGGGCCTGCTGGACAGGATGTCGCCAAGAGAGAAGAAGATCCTGACCCTTAGGTTCGGGCTGAAAGACGGGGTCCCGCATACGCTGCGCGATACGGCAAAGCATTTCGGCATAACGCGTGAACGCGTGCGGCAGATCGAGGCGGCGTCGATAAAGAAGATGAAAAATCTGATGGAGCAGGAGAAGAAGGCGTTTATGGAAAAAGGGGTGGAGACATGACAGGCCTTAAAAAATACATCAGGGACATCCCGGGTTTCCCGAAGCCAGGCATAATCTTCAAGGATATCACGCCGCTTTTGAAAGACGCGAAGGCCTTCCGGCTCGCCGTAGATAAGCTCTCAGATGATTTTAAGGACAAGGAGATCGACGCGGTAGTCAGTGTTGAAGCGCGCGGATTTATATTCGGGGCTGCGGCGGCGTATAGATTAAAGACGGGGATAGTGCCTGTCAGAAAAAAAGGAAAACTCCCCTTTAAGACACTGAGCGCGGCGTACGACCTAGAATACGGCCAGGACACGCTGGCGATACACGAGGACGCCCTCAAATCCGGATCAAGGGTATTGATCGTTGACGACCTTCTCGCAACCGGCGGCACTACTCGCGCTGTTATAGATTTGGTAGAAAAATTGGGCGCAAAGGTAATAGGCATCGCCTTTTTGATTGAGCTTACAGCTCTAAAGGGGCGGGATAAGCTCAAGGGCTATCCGGTAATTTCGCTTATCAAAGATAAATACTGCTAAAATCCTAAAAACTAAACTCTAAACCCTAAACAAACTCGAAACACAAAATTCAAAATACAATAGTCCTCAGTTCAATGAGGAAGTGCAACGCATAGGATATATATGTTAATCTATGCGTTATGGAAAATAAATATACACATCTCTCAAGCGAAGAGAGAGATAAAATAGCCGTCCTTCGCGCA
>JAHFGN010000029.1 GCA_023247415.1 Candidatus Omnitrophota bacterium | reverse complement strand
GAAAACGGCACAATAAAAAACTACACCTCCTCATCCACTAGCATGGACGATTATGGCAATATCACTTATAAATATATATCCTCCTACGAATATGACGCTGATGGAAGGCTCAAGCAGTCTATACAGAAGAGTCAAAGTACATATGTCTCCGGCGAAATAATCACCAATTATGAAAGCGGCAGGGCCAAGGATTACACGACTACGAACTTTGATAAAGACGGCAATCTGACATACAAGACCCAGGGCGTTTATCAATATAACGATAAAGGACAGATCTTGCGGCAGGATACGACAAAAACGGATAAAGACGGCGCCCTCATCTCAAAGCGCGCCGAGTCATATGAGTATGACTCAAACGGCAAGACAACGCGATACGAGTCTACAAAGCAGGATAAAGACGGCAAGGTTACCTCGAGAACCGTTCAATCTTATGAGTATGACAGCCAGGGCAGGGCAAAGCGCTATGAGCAAGTCTCGACAAGCGGCGACGGGACATCCAGTAAGTCTGTCGTTAACTATGAATCCGGCAAGGTCAAGGATTCTACAAATACCTCGACAGACAAAAACGGCAAGGTAACCTCGTCTACAACCGTTACATATGAATACGACTCACAGGGAAATTATAAGCGCCTCACACAGAAGTCAACCTCCAGTGACGGCAGTTCCTATGAATATATATACAACTATGAGAATGGCAGTACCAAAGACTGGACATATACATATTATGACAGCAATGGCAATGTAACCTCGAAGACCGCCGCCTCATATGAATACGATGCCAAGGGCAACTACACACGCTACGCTCAAAAGACAACCAATGGAGATGGCAGTTCCTATGAATCCAACTGCAGCTATGAGAATGGCAGGACCAAGGACCAGACATACGCCTCTTACGACAAGAGCGGCAGTCTAACTTCAAAAACGGCAGTCTCCTACGAATATGATTCAAACGGCAGGACAACGAAGTACTTATCGACTACAACCGACAAAGACGGCAAGACGACTTCAAAGACCGAAGGCTCTTATGACTTTGATTCACAGGGCAATAGAACGCGTGGGACGGAAAAGCATGCTGCGGCCGACGGCAGTTATAATGAATCTCTCACTAACTATGAAAACGGCAGGGCCAAGGACACGACATCCACCTCTTATGATAAGGCCGGCACCCTCACCTCCAAGACCCTCTACTCTTATGAATACAATTCTCAAGGAAGAAACACAAAGTATGAGTCGACTACAACCGATAAGGACGGCAGGATAAGCTATAAGAGTGCAACAACCTATGAATACGACTCACAGGGCAATAACACCCGCTACGCGCAAAAGAATACTTCAGGAGACGGCAGTTACAATGAGAATATCGTCAACTATGAGAACGGCCGGTCAAAGGACCAGACCAGCACATCGTATGATAAGAATGGGAATTTAACTTCTAAAACGGCCGGTACTTCTGAATACGACGCCCAGGGCCAAATTACGGGGTCAATATCCACCACAACCGATAAAGACGGCAATATCACGTCAAAGACCGTATTCGCCAGTGACTACGATTCCAGAGGAAGGCAGATCAAATACGAATCTACTCAAACAGACGGCGCCGGCAAGATTACCTACAAGTCCACCAATACCTATGAATATGACGATGAGGGAAACTACAAGAGCCGCACGCAGAAGTATGCGTACAGCAACGGGCCCTCTTATGAGAAAGTATATAATTATGAAAATGGCTCACTTGTGAGCTATTATTGGAAGTACTATGACTCAAGCGGAAACATAATAAGTCAAAGCCAATGGCCATAAAGGGGACTATGATTTTAAGACGGAGTGAGGGTTTGGGTATAGCGGTAGGGACACTTATCGTGATAGCGTTTCTTTCTGGATGCAAAGCAAGATCGGTCTATCAGGATAATCAAAAAACCCTTGCCACTATCGAGCGCGTCTCGAAGATAGAGGAGGCCGCAAAAGAGGCTTTGGTCCCAGGGCCTAAAATAGAACCTGTATCAACCGCCCAGACGCCAAAAGATCTCTTCAGCGGCCCTCCGCAGTTAAACAACCTGCCGCAGGATGCGCGGCCAAAACCGTTGGATAGTTGTCCTCTGGAGATCAGCCGTCGTCTGCCTTCATCTAAAGGAGGCATAGAGACGGGAACGGCAATGCCCTTTTTCCACGAGCCTGAAGAGCCACGCCCAAAAAAATAAGGCAGCTTATAGTATCTTATTCTTCAAAAACCAATCCTCGAGGGCCTTCGCACCTTCGAATCTGACTGACTCTATCCCATAGCGGGACGCCTCTTTGACGAGGTCTTTTCTGTCATCTATATAGAGCATGCCGGAGAAGTCTGTGCCGGATATCTCGCTGGCATATTCGTATATCCTCTTGTCTGGTTTCATCGCCTTGACCAGATATGAAAGGACGGTATAGTCAAACGCATTGATTATATTGAACCTCTTCTTTATATGCTTGAAGTGGAGCTCGTTCACGTTGGACATAAGGCACAACTTGTACTTTGGCGCAAGCCGCCTGACCAGATTGCAGGATTCCACATCCTCCCAGAATACATCGCTCCAGATGGAGACAAAATCACTGTACGGCAGGTCTATCCCTAAAACCCCGGTCGCGCCCTGGTAGAACTTTTTTGGGGATATCTCTCCCGCATCGAACGCTCTTGTGAGTTCGGAATCGAAGAACAGGTCGTAGATCTTTTTCTGATCCAGGCTAAACCGCTTGGCGAGTTTCGCGGCGGATATATTATGGTCGAACCTGATGATCGTGTTGCCGAGATCGAATATTATGAGCTTATATTCTCTATCCATATATCAATATTTCACCGTCATCAGGCATAGCCCTTTTGCCGGCGCTGTCGGACCCGCGAGATTCCTGCTCTTTGCCCGCAATATGCCCCTTACGCTTGAGGCGGCAACCTTGCCGCGTCCGACATCTATCAACGTGCCGATTATGCTGCGCGCCATGTTATAGAGGAAGCCGTCCGCCTCGATATCCACATATATAAAGTCGCCTCTCTTCGCCAGGATGAGGCGTTTTATATCCCTTTTTGTATCCTTCCTGTATGACCCGGCTGTCTCGAATGATTTAAAATCGCGCCTCCCGACGAGCGCCGTCGCGCCTCTCTTCATGGCTGCGAGGTCCAATCTGTACGGGACGAAGGCGGCATAATGCCTCGAGATGGGGCTTGGGCAGTCTTTGTTTACTATCGTATACCTATATATCTTGGAGCTCGAGTCGCGCCGGGAATCGAACGAGAGCGGGACATCTTCTGCGGCCGATATCGCGATATCTCTCGGGAGAAGACTGTTGAGGGCCTTTTTTATGCTGGATGCTTTGAGTGGGGAGCCTGTCTTGAAGTTGGCGACCTGGCCTATGGCGTGGACGCCGGCATCGGTCCTGCCGGCCCCTTTCAGCTTCACGCGCGAAGAGAGAACCTTTCGAATCGCCTTCTCTATCTCTTCCTGGACAGTCCTTCCGTTGGCCTGCGCCTGCCAGCCGGAGTAGTTTGTTCCGTCATATTGTATCGTCAGTTTAATATTGCGCATCAACAGCTGTTATCCCCTCACCCTACCCTCTCCCCAAAGGGGAGAGGAATAAAGGGTGAGGGGGAAGGGACATTTTTCAAAGCAGCTCTGCAATCTGGATGGCATTTAGCGCAGCGCCTTTTCGGATGTTGTCGCTCACCACCCACATGGAGATACCGTTCCCGATGGATTCGTCTTCTCTTATCCTGCCGACGAAAACCTCGTCTTTCCCCTCGCAGTGGATAGGCATCGGGTATACCTGCGCGTCCGGGTCATCCGCGACAACAATACCGGGCGCCTTGGATAGTATGGACCGCGCCTCTTTGGCAGATATGTGCCTTTCAGTCTCTATATTCACGCTCTCAGAGTGGGCATAGAAGACAGGGACCCTGACGCAAGTCGCGTTTATCTTTAGCGAAGGATCTTCCATTATCTTGCGGGTCTCGCCCGCCATCTTCATCTCCTCTTTAGTGTAGTCATTATCCAGAAATATGTCAATCTGGGGGATGAGGTTGAACGCTATCTGATAAGGCAATTCCACCGGCGTAAATTTTTTCTTGCTCAAATAAGCCCTGGACTGGTCTTCAAGCTCAAATATCTTTTTCTGGCCGGCCCCTGATACGGATTGAAAAGTGGTGACGACAATCCTCTTTATCTTCGCCGCTTTATGGATAGGCCACAGCGCGACTACCATCTGGATAGTCGAACAATTCGGATTGGCTATTATACCCCTATGTTCCTTGACCCTCTGCGCATTTACTTCAGGGACGACCAGCGGAACGTCCTTCTCCATCCTGAAGGCGCTTGAGTTGTCTATGCAGATCGCGCCTGTCTTTACAGCGCTTGGCAGGAATTCCAGGCTCCTCGACGCGCCGGCAGAGGCGAGGACCAGGTCTATGCCTTTAAACGAATTATGTCCCAGGACCTCAACGGTATGGAGCCTTCCTTTAAATTTAAGTTTCTTATTCTTAGACCTCTCCGACGCAAGGAGCCTGATCTTATTGATAGGAAATTTTCTTTCTTCGAGGATCCTCAAGAAGGCATTCCCTACGGCGCCGGTCGCGCCCATCACAGCAAGGTTATATCTCTTCTTCGCGCTCATAGATTCTCCACAACCAGGTCCCCTACCTCTTGAGTCGAATAACCCATCTTTCCGGCTGACAGGCTTTTTAATCTGGTCTTCACAATTTTTATCACGCTTGTCTCAACCGCGTTCGCGGCCCCTATTTCGCCTACGTTCTCCAATAACATGCCCAAGGCGCATATCGCGGCCAGAGGGTTTATGACATTCTTGCCTGTATATTTAGGGGCAGAACCTCCTATCGGCTCAAACATCGAGACGCCTTCGGGGTTGATGTTTCCGCCTGCGGCGATCCCCATCCCGCCCTGGATCATCGCGCCCAGGTCAGTTATGATATCGCCGAACATATTATCGGTCACGATTGTATCAAACCACTCCGGATTCTTCACAAACCACATAGTCGTCGCGTCAACATGGGCATAATCTGTCGTGATATCAGGATATTGCCTGGCGACCTCATCGAACGTCCTCTGCCAAAGGTCCCAGGCGTATGTCAGGACATTGGTCTTGCCGCAGAGAGTCAGCTTTTTCCTCTTGTTGCGTCTTTTCGTATATTCAAACGCGTACCGGATGCAGCGCTCGACTCCCTTTCTTGTATTGTGCGATATCTGTATCGCCACTTCGCGCTTCGTCCCTTTATTCTTGAATTCGCCCAGGCCTTTGTAGAGGCCCTCGGAATTTTCTCTGACCACCACAAAGTCTATATCCTCTTCAGTCTTGTCCTTGAGCGGGCAGAACGCGGCGTTGTACAGTTTGACCGGCCTCAAATTTATGTACTGGTCCAGGCCAAAGCGCGTCTTTAGCAGTATCCCTTGTTCCAATATTCCAGGCTTGACATCCGGATGACCTATAGCGCCGAGGTATATCGCGTCGAACTTTGCCAGGCCCTTTATCTCTTTTTCTGTCAGTATCCTGCCTGTCTTGAGATATCTCTCGCCGCCATAGTCGAATACGGTCTTCTCATATCCAAAACCGAACTTTTTACTGGCGGCCTCCATAACCTTCAGGCCTTCTCTTATAACCTCAGGCCCTGTCCCGTCTCCAGGTATTACGGCTATTTTATGAATCCTCATGTGTTCAGCCTTTTCTTCGTATAATTCATCAGCCCGCCGGAGGAGATTATCCTGCGCATAAAGGTTGGATATTCCTCGAAAGCATATGACTCTTTTCTGGTTGAGTTTTTTATCTCTCCACGCGATATATCGACTTTCACTACATCCTTGTTCCTGATCCTCTTTGCGGCCTCAGCCGACTCAAGTATGGGCAGGCCTATATTGACGCTGTTCCGGAAGAATATCCTCGCGAAGCTCTCCGCGATTACACAGGATACGCCGGAGGCCTTGATCGCTATCGGCGCGTGCTCTCTTGAAGAACCGCAGCCGAAGTTCCTCCCAGCCACTACAATATCGCCCGGGGATACCTTTTTAGAAAACCTTGCGTCGATATCCTCCATGCAGTGTTTCGCGAGCTCGGACGGATCCGTCGTATTCAGATACCTCGCGGGGATTATCTCGTCCGTGTTGACATCGTTTCCGAATTTGTGCGCGCGGCCTTTGTAAATCATAATCTTGTATGCTCCGTGTCGGGACAGTCCCCCAGGAACTATGTGCAAACGACGCTTCGGGGACAGTCCCTATGCTTCATCCGGATGCGCTATCTTTCCCTTAACTGCGCTTGCGGCCGCGACCGCGGGGCTGGCGAGATAGACCTCGCTCTTCGGATGGCCCATGCGGCCTACGAAATTCCTGTTCGTGGTGGATATCGCCCGCTCGCCCTCAGCCAGAATACCCATATGTCCGCCAAGGCACGGCCCGCATGTGGGTGTTGAGAATATGCCTCCGGCCTCAACAAATATTCTGGCCAGGCCCTCTTCAACAGCCTGCATGTATATCTTTTGAGTGCCGGGGATGACTATAAGCCTTATCCCGGGCTTTACCTTCTTCCCCCGCAAAATTTTCGCGGCGATCCTCAGGTCCGATATCCTGCCGTTGGTGCATGAGCCGATGACAACCTGATCCAAAGTTACATTTTTCAGGCGCTTAACCGGTTTTACATTGCTCGGCAGGTGCGGCAACGCCACAAGCGGCTCTATCTTTCTGGCGTCATATTCGTAGACTTTCGCGTACTTCGCGTTTCCGTCGCTTTTTAATTTAGTGAATCTGGCGTCGCCAAACCCGAACTTCTTCTTTCCCAGAGAGTTCATATGTCTCAATGTCACAAAGTCCGGTTCTATTATGCCGTTCTTCGCGCCCGCCTCTATCGCCATATTCGCCATGGTGAATCTGTCATCCATCGGAAGCTTTTTGATCGTCTCTCCGGAAAATTCCATCGCCTTATACAGGGCGCCGTCAACGCCTATATCGCCGATCACGTGAAGTATAAGGTCTTTGCCGGAGACCCACTTATTGAGCCTGCCAAAGAATATGAACTTGATTGATTCCGGGACCTTGAGCCAGACTTCGCCTTTAGCCATCGCAGCGGCGAGGTCAGTCGAGCCTACCCCCGTTGAGAACGCGCCAAGCGCCCCATAAGTGCAGGTATGCGAATCGGCTCCAACGACAAGGTCGCCCGGGAGTATCATTCCTCTTTCCGGCAGGAGGACGTGTTCTATGCCCATCTCGCCGACTTCGAAGTAATTTGTTATATCGTACCTCTTGGCGAAATCGCGCAGGCGCCTGCACTGATTCGCGCTCTTCATATCCTTGGCCGGCGTGAAATGGTCCGGCACCAGCGCCACCTTTTTTGCATCAAATACCTTATCGATGCCGAGAGACTCAAATTCCTCGATGGCGAGCGGCGCGGTTATATCATTCCCCAGACACAGGTCTATCCCGGCATTGATAAACTTGCCCGGATAAATCTCCTTCTCCTTAGTATGCTTGAGCAGTATCTTTTCGGTGATTGTATACGCCATATTTATTATATTTCCTTCAACATCGCGTGTTCGTCGCAGTCCGGAAAGTGAACGCACTTTATGCATTCGCTCCATATCTTATGCGGCAGCCCGGCCTTATCGATAAGGGTGAAACCTGCGCGCTCGAAGAATTCCGGAACATATGTAAGGGCGAAGACCTTCTTCACGCGAAGCGCCTTCGCGTCCCCAAGGCATGCGGCAAGCAGCCTGGCCCCTATTCCCTGCTTCGTCTTCCGCTTCACGACGGCAAGCGATTTGATCTCGGCCAGGTCCTCCCAATCCACGTGCAGGGCGCAGCATCCGTAAAGCCCGCTTCCTTCGGAATAGACATAAAAATCCCTTATACTCTCATATATCTCGTTCAATGAGCGCGGCAGCATCGCTTCGCGCCTGGCGTAGTACCCGATGAGCGCCTGTATCTTCTTCACATCATCTACGTTCGCCTTGCGGATCATAGGTTTATTATACCTGAACGGAATCCGTATATCAAGCTCATATCCTGTCTATCAAAAAGAGGCATAAGAAGCTGGTGAGCGCGGAGGCGACTATGAGCCACTTTAATCCCACAAGAGGCAGAAGAAGGGCGCCTGAGAGATTACCCGCGATTCCAGCCAGATTGCTGACGCTGCAAAGCAGGGCAAATGATGTCGCCTCGAGCCCCTCCAGGGTGTTCCGCGCCATGAAATCCATCAACAACAGGAAGATGAACATGCCTATAAAGCTGTAGGATACGTCGTAGATGACGGCTGTAACCGGCGTATAGTAAAGGTAGCTCAAGGCCGAGACCGCCCCCAGGAATACGGAAAAGAAGAGCCATTTTTTCATGTTTATCTTCTTGCTGAAACGGTAGTAGAGGACAGAACCTATTATTCCGAAGATGGTGCTCGTCGTCCCCAAGGCACCGATCCAGATCTTGCTCCACTTAAAACTATCCCTCTGGATAAAAAGAAGTGGCGCGCCGAAGGACGGGGAGAATTTGTATAAAAATATGAACAGGGCGACGACGAGGATTCGTCTATCGGAGAACAATTTCTTCATGTCAGCGGACAGCCTTGATGAGGCCTTTCCGCTTTGCAGACCGCCTCCGTCATAACGAAATGCCAGGAATCCCACAACTAAATACACAGGGACAAGGCACAGGAACGCGGCCTGATAACCCCACCTCTGGGCCATAAAACCGCCGCCTATTCCGGTTATAAGACCCGCCAGCGAGATGGATATCCATTGGATGCTCTGAATCCTGCCGGTGGCCTGGTATTTCTTGCCTTCCACGCACATAATCCCATCCACCGCCACATCCCTGAAGGCAGTATTGGTTGAATTGACTAGTAGAAGGGTTATAAGCGCAAATATCGGCAGCCGCATAAACCCCAGGAATAAGGAGGCTATTATATCCAGGACAAGGGCGATGAATATCCAGATCCTTTTATTCAGAAAGTTGTCTATTACGTATCCTATCAACGGCTTCACGAGCCAGCCTAAGGTGATGACGCTGGACAAGACCATTATTTTCCGAACGGAGAAGTTCAGCGTCTCTTTCATATAATAGAATAACCCCTGCGAAGGGAGCCCCTCAATACCCTGGGTGAAATACACGGCGCTGGATAACGCGAAGATCCAGAATAGTTTCTTATTTGGAGCGGTCTGCAAGAGCTAGAATTCCTCTGGAGGGGATATTGGCGCAGGCGCGCCTTGGCCCTTACCTTGAGTGACTGGCGCGACAGACCCTTTCGTCACTATGGATTTCCCGCGCTGTCCGGTCATGACAGCCAGGGTAAGGCATGTGATAAGGTAAAGACAGGCGCAAACGGCCGTGGCGCGCGTCATGAAGACAGAGGTCTTTGTGCCCAATATAGTCTGCGTTGAGCTTCCTGAAAATGATTCGCTCAATCCCCCGCCGCGGCCGGCCTGAAGCAGAATAACCAGTATAAGGACTATCGACGCCACAACATGTATGAATATGATAAAGCCGTATAGAAAATTGCCTAGCATGGTCTCACCCTCTTTTTGTGGAATTTTTTATAATCTCGACGAAAGACTCCGCTTTGAGACTGGCGCCGCCGACAAGCGCGCCGTCAACATCCGGTTCATCTATCAATTCCTTTATATTGTCCGGCCTCACGCTTCCGCCGTACTGGATCCTTACGACTTCCGCGAGGTCCTGACCGCATAGCCCTGTCAAAAGCCCCCTTATATATTTATGGGCCCCTTGGGCCTCATCCTTCGTGGCGTTAACACCTGTTCCGATCGCCCAGACCGGTTCATAGGCGATGACGACCTTCTCCATCGCCTCCTCTTCTATCCCCTTAAGGCCGCTCTCCACATGGTCCTTTAGAACGTCGAATGTCTTTCCCGCCTTCCTTTCGGCGAACGTTTCTCCGACGCACATGATCGGGGCGAGCCCTGCCTCAAGCACTGCCTTGACTTTTTTGTTCACGGCCTCATTCGTCTCATGAAAATATGTCCTCCGCTCCGAGTGGCCTATTATCACGTACTTGCAGCCAGCGTCTTTCAGCATGGAGCATGAGACCTCGCCCGTGAACGCGCCCTCTTCCTGCCAATAGACGTCCTGCGCCCCAAGCGCGATGTTCGTCTCCATGATCACTTCGCGCACTTCGCTCAACGCTGTATACGGCGGGCAGAGGACTATATCGATATCCTCCAATTTATAGACCTCCCTCTTGATCTTATTCGCGAGATCTATAGCCTCGTGGATCGTCTTGTTCATCTTCCAATTGCCCGCTATAATCGGTCTACGCATATTATTTATCGTCAAGCGCGTCGATACCCGGTAAACCGCGGCCTTCAAGATATTCAAGCGAGGCGCCGCCGCCGGTTGAGATGTGCGTCATCTTGTCTTCCAGTTTAAACTTCGCCATGGCAGCAGCTGTGTCGCCTCCGCCAATTATTGTTGTCGCGCCTTTTAAAAGGCCGAGGAATTTACCGATTGCCTCTGTCCCCTTGGCGAATTTTTCCATCTCGAACACACCGAGAGGCCCATTCCACACAACGGTCTTCGCGCCCTTCAATCTTTCCTCAAACAATTTGATCGTCTTGGGTCCTATGTCCAGCCCCATCCATCCGTCCGGTATGTCTTCTCCAACCAATCTCGTATTGGCAAGCGCGTCAAATTTATCAGCGACAACATGATCTATCGGAAGCAGAAACGGGATATTCTTCTTCGCCGCTTTATCCAGCGCCAGGGCTGCGGTTTCAAAACCATCCTTGTCGAGCCTTGAGGAGCCTACAGACTTTCCCTTTACCTTCAAAAATGTGTAGGCCATTCCTCCGCCTACGAGGAGCGCGTCCACCTTATCCAACAGGTGGTCTATCACCTTTATCTTGTCCTTTACCTTTGCCCCTCCGAGGATGGCGACAAAAGGCCTCTTGGGATTGTCTACCGCGTTTCCAAGATACGCCATTTCCTTCTCCAGCAAAAATCCTGCCGCGGACGGAAGATATTTCGTTACGCCTTCAGTAGAGGCATGGGCCCTGTGGGCTGTGCCGAAGGCGTCGTTGACGAATAGATCGCCTAACGAGGCGAGGGCCATGGCAAAGGCGGGGACGTTTTTCTCCTCTTCAGGGTGGAATCGCAGGTTTTCGAGCAAGAGGCAGTCGCCGGGCTTCATACCAGCCACCGCCTTCTTAACCTCCTCGCCTATACAATCGTCTGTCTTGGAGACCTTCTTTCCTAGAAGCTCTGAGAGCCGTTTTGCGACAGGCGCGAGGCGCATCGCCTCTACAACCTTGCCATCCGGCCTTCCGAGGTGGCTTGCGAGTATCACCTTGGCGCCTTTCTCAATGGCGTATTGAATAGTCGGCAATGCAGCCCTTATCCTTATGTCATCCGCGATATTAAGTTTATCATCCAAAGGGACGTTGAAATCTACCCGCATCAAAACACGCTTGCCCTTTATATCTATGTCTTTAATCGTTTTTTTCATAATCCAGCATTGCAGTTTTTACTATGCAAGTGCCTATTTTATATGATTCTTGATTTTTGTCAACCTCTTCATGGCACCTTTTCATGACATGTTAACGTTAGGGGCTTATTCCCAACACGCGCGGGATATCGTCATACGATGCGGCCTTCACACCTTTTTGAAGCGCTGAAATACTTTGCAGCGCGCGTGATGGTATATGCACAACAAAAGATTCTATGGTGTATTTTTTAAGAGCCGCTTTCTCAAGTCGCGCTATTGGAACCGCGTCAGCAGATCTTATCGTTCGCGAAGCTTTTGCTTCGATAAGCGCGAGCCGCCTGTTCCCAAGAGGTATGAGAAAATCTACTTCGAGGCCTTGCCTGTCCCGAAAGTAGTAAATATCCCGGCGTTTGCCTGCGTTCAGTTGCGCTTTGGATATCTCGCTTGCCACAAAACTCTCAAAGAGCGCGCCATAGAATGGCGAACCAATAAGTGAATGCTCGGATTCGATGCCTAAGAGATATGACACAAGTCCTGTATCCGTAAAGTACAGTTTAGGGGACTTAATCAAACGCTTCCCAAAATTCTCAAAAAAAGGCGGAACAAGAATTATCTGATGAGTCGCCTCCAAAATACCCAGCCATTCGGATATAGTTGGGACCGATACACCTAGCGGCGTGGAAATCTCGGTTCTGTTCAAGACCTGGCCTATGCGGCTGGCAACAATCGCTAAGAATTTACGGAATGTGGTAAGGTCGCGTATAGAACTTACTGCTCTGATATCCCGCTCCAGATATGTCTGAATATAGGAACGAAACCATGTATCTGCATGCGCGGGTTTGGCGATTGCCTCGGGAAAGCCGCCTTTCAGGATAGTAACTTTCTCTGTTTCGGGCCTTGAGAACGGCAACAGGTGAAAGATGGCCGCGCGCCCTGCCATAGATTCACCGACACCCTTCATGAGCGCCGGCTCTTGCGAACCGGTCAATATCCATTGGCATCTGCGCTTACCGGAATAATCCGCTTTTGTGCGGATATAGTTTAATAGTTCGGGGGTATTTTGTATTTCATCAAGGATTGCCGGAAGGCGAATATCTTCCAAGAAAGAGCGGGGGTCATTCTTCACCCTGTCGATAATGTCAGGATCCTCTAGAAGATAATAGGAGGTGTTCGGAAAACATTTTTGTAAGAGCGTCGTTTTCCCGGAACGGCGGGGCCCGGTGAGCATGATCACCGGAAAGGCCAGACTTGCTTTTTTCAGCTGTTCTTCAAGCTTTCTGTGAATATACCGCATATGACAAATATAAACTACTACTTTAAATTTGTCAAGTTCTTTTAACAAATTTGCTGGATTACGCGGCCTGGAGAAGTTCGCGCAAAGCGCGGTAGATATGCTGGAGTTCGTCGTAATTTAGAGGTGCCGTAGGACGTAGTGTTATCTTTATGACTTTATTGTCTATGACGAGCGGTATGATCTGGTCCTCGGCCACCTGTTCGCAGGTAATGGACTTGTATATGGATATGAGCCTGTCTCTGTCGTATCCTAAACCAGCGAAAACAAAATCTTGCGGCGGCTCGATTATTACGTTATACTGCGCGGAAGAACAGTTCTTCAGCCCCTCTTCCGGTAGTAGCTCCAGCGTTGGCTTGCTTGAGCTAAAGCCCTAAAAAGCTCGAGCGAAAGCAAGCCAAGAAGTAGTTATACAAAACGTTTTTGAGGTCAAACTCGCAAAAAAACTCCGGTCCAGCTAATAAGCGTCATAGCCCATAAAATAGAAACGCCGCCTTTGTTTAACCAAAAGTGGCGTTTTGAAAAACTTATACTGTAAAACTGAAAAACTTGTGCTGTTTTCGGCCTTCTAAAAAGGCCGCAATTTCAGCACGTTGTCGTAACTATAAGCCGCACTTGACGATATACTCAATCAAGTCTACGACTCTGCAGGAATAGGCCCACTCGTTGTCGTACCAACTTGCTATGAAGCGGCGGGTCTTGCTGCACTGTTTCAGTTCTACGTAACCCATTTTTCTCCAACCACTTATGGTCAATTTGTTATATTTGTTATTTTCCCAAAATGAGAAACTTATACTAAAAAACTGACAAATTTGTGCTGTGGTATTTATACGCAATCTGCCTTAAATACATAGCACGTCTTACCGATCTTCGTCTTCCGCCAACCATTCCTTTTCAGCCTTCTATAAAAATCGCTCAAAGACATTTTGAACTTGGCTACAAGCTCTTTGGCCGAGACCCAGTTGTTAGCTAAATCATCTATGAAATCTTCTTTATATCTAAAGTTCTTACCGTACCTGCAGAGATCTCTCTTGCCCTCTGCCATGCAGGCGCCTTTATTAAGGCCGTACCTCCTCAGCGCGTACGCTGAGATAGACAGATGTTTCAATCTATCCAAAGCTTCTGGTTCGGATAAATATATCACATTATCAGGCGGGTTGTCAATGTGTTTCATGAAGGTCTTCCTATGTTTACTCCTAATCATACCTATAATAGACGGTTCTACACCTATCTTATCAGAGAGCCAGTGTTCCAAATCGGCTAAGGAAATCTCATCCAATACCTCCATGCTCGTTTTCTTCTGGGCCTTCTGTTTGTAGGCATCATGTTTTAGCTTTTTTAAGTAGGGATTTTTATGTATATAATGGCGTTCGGTAACCTCAAGCCGTGTATGGTGTAGCCGCTGCATAATATCATAAATAGGTAGGGCTAATCCCAGAGGTGCAATATTCAACGTTGCAAATGAATGACGCAAATGATGCGGTGTAGCTTTATTGCCGTAGTATGTCTTTATGCCCAGCTCTTTGCAGAGCTTATTAAATTGCCTACGGCAATGCTGTTGCCCTAAGGCTCCTCCGGTATTTGATACAAAAAGACGATCAGTTTTAGGGTGAAACTTATCTCTTACGGCAAGATATTTCTCTAATATCTCCTTAGTTTCGGGAAAGAAGAAGTACATTATATCCTCTTCCTTTGTTCCTTTCTGAATATCAGATCTTAGGCGTGTGCACCACTCGTCATCAGTACCTTTATGCAAATCTGGAAGAGACAACATTAGAAAACCCCCGATACGCAAAGTCAGATCGTATGCCACTAATGCCATGCATCTGTCTCTCACGCTTATCTTATCGTTGTAATCTACTGTCGATAAATCCTTCAACTTATCTATGTTTTCCTTGCCTATAAAATCCTGGCGTACAGAATTGGAAGTCTTTTTTAACGATACATTCGCAAATGGTTTGTTTATAATAAAACCTTGCCCCTGAATATTGATAAAGAAGGTTGCTGCATCCACAGTGTAGTCATCTTTTTTCTTCATCTTACTAGTATTGCAATATTCTCGAAATTTTTTAACATCGTCAGGAGTAACGTCTTCAAAGCCTTTCTTACCTATAATATCTAAAAGCCGCATTGCTGCATATATTTTTTGAGAAATGGTAACAGGGAGCAGCTTCCGATTAGTTATGCTATGTATAGTTTTAATTACCATATCACTGGTGTTGGTAGTATTTATGCCGTTATTACCATTGTTGATATACACCGGAAATGCTCTTACAACCTTCCCGTTCTCCTCAAACCATTTTATCGCATCCCGGCTTATCTTTGTCAGGTTGAAGAAACGTTTATATCGGCCCATCTCCACATCAAGCAACACTCTTCTCTTGGTTAGTTTCTTGGACAGGAAATACTCGTTTACGATCTTCCGCATGTCTCGTGCAACTTTCTTCCTGGTGTGGATGCTATAAGTTTTGTCGCAGTATCCCCCGTCTTCCATCATCCGGACCCACAGCTCAGAAAAGAAGTCTTCGCCAGGAACCACACTCTCGATACCATATTTCTTGAGATACGCTTCCATAATACGTATATAGGAAAGGTTGACGTCCAGCTGCACTTCTTTCTCGGAGAAAATAGTTCTTGCCCCAGCCCGAAGATAACTTATAAAATCCTTCTTGGGGATGGGGTCACAGACCGGCTGTGCATATATATCCGCGTCGCTATATTTGTTCTTAATCTCTGTTTTCACGTAACGATGCCTTAACTTAATTTGGCTTCTATCTTATTGAGCTTGTCGGCAAGCTCAACCACTACTGGGAAAAGTGACATATTGCCATAAGCCGTCACCCTATCGAGCACACGCTTTGCAGCAGGATCTGACTTTAACTTTATCTCCGTGAGATCATCCATCTCGCAAGTAAGTAAGGCATCATACGGCGGTAACAAGCTTAGTGTCATAGAAAGCTTGCCGGGTATAACCGTAATCACCTTATTTGCAACCAAAACGTCTCTCCACTTTTTGATTGTGCTTAACGGTTCCTCTAATACCTTTTTTAGCTCATCAGGGCCGGTAAAAACTTTATTATCCTTCTTGCCGCTAAGAACTATGAAAAAGAAAAGAGCCCACGCCTTACCGAGAGCCTTTCTCTCATTTGCCGAAAACATTATCTTCTTTAACACATCCCACCTAGTCATTTGTTATCCTCCCCTTTTCGTTAATTTTAAGCTTGTATCCGTTTGGGCGCGACCAAGAACCTTTTAAGCAACCTCACATTCACGTTAACCCTCATTACCCCCTCCTTCCTTATATTACTGTTTTGTTTCAGCTGGAAACAAGATACCCACTGGCACTTGTAGTGCCTCTGAAATTCTATACCTAAGATCTGCCGGACACCTGCGCCGCCCAGTCTCATAGTGGGACAGCTCCGTCTGGCTAATGCCTACTAACCCTGCAAGGCGGTATTGGTCAATACCCTTGCGTACCCGCTCCACCTTCAACGCTGTGACCATCTTAACCTCCATTATTTTAATTTTTACAGTTTGAGCCAAAAAAATATTGCTACCGCGCTGATACTTATACACTATCTTCTACAACATATAACCCAGTGGACAAAAAAAACCCTTACTTCTTGAACCCCGACTTCATAAAGGCTTCCAGCTGATCAAGCCCTTTAATCTGCTTCTCTACGTAGCTCTTTAACTGCGGTATGACCGCCTTATTGCCCTTGCCAGCCAGCAGGTCTTCTATAATCCGACGCGTATCCTCTATACTATACCCGAGGCTGCGTAGCACAGCTATCGCGTTGAAGGTGAGGATATCCTTGGTATCATAGAACCGGGCTTCACTGTTCTTTCTTTCTCTATGCCCGGTCTTACTGAGGATCATATTATCCCACTTGCGGATCACCGACGTGGTAAGCCTGTGACCATACTCTTCTTCGAGAATCCTGACCGCCTGGTGCGGTTTAACCTCTGCATACGGTAAAAGCAAAAGCATCGCGTCTCCTTTTATACTGTCTTACTTATTGTAGTATACACTATACAACTGTAATTGTCAAGACCTTTTTTATTTTTATTCGGGAATGGGAAGATAGATCGTACCCCCCTTCCTCGGAGCTTGAAAAAGATTAAAAGAGTCAGTTTTAATGTGTTTTTAGGTTTAAAAGATCTGCTTTATAGTGTTAAGGTTGTTAGA